>DENG01000050.1:2059-7712 GCA_002359975.1 Polynucleobacter sp. UBA2650 | reverse complement strand
AACAATTACTCACAGAGCCAGATCCACAAAAAGTCCAACAACTCATTTGCCATTGGGAGGCATAAAAATTGAGTCAACAGCTTTTACTCGAAGGAATAACAGCACAACAAATCTTTGATGACAATATAGCTGACTTAAAACTGTCTTGGATTAGTGGGCTTGAAGGTGCAGATCGCACATTTGATTCACAAGCTGTCAAAGCAGCGGCGGCCTCTTCTGATCTGGTGGGCCACTTAAATATGATTCATCCCAGCCGAATTCAAATCTTCGGCCTCCAGGAAGTGGATTACCACGCCAAACTTTCAAGCAGTGAGCGACAAGCACAAATGAGCTCACTAATTACTAGCAATCCTCCATGCATCATCGTTGCCGATGGCTGTAAACCGGATGAAGAGTTACAGCTGTATTGTCAACGGTCATCGACCCCTTTATTCTCAACGAGCACTTCGGCAGCAGAGGTGATTGACCATCTTCGGTTTTATCTAACCAAGATCGGGGCTCCGTGCAGCACCATGCATGGTGTGTTTATGGATATATTAGGTCTTGGAGTTTTAATTACTGGTGAATCTGGTCTTGGTAAAAGTGAGCTAGGTCTAGAGTTAATTTCTAGAGGTCATGGCTTGGTGGCAGATGATGCCGTCGATTTCACACGCCTCGGACCAGACTATATTGAAGGTCGTTGCCCAGAAATTCTGCGTGATCTTTTGGAGGTTCGTGGCTTGGGTCTATTGGATATTCGGACGATATTTGGTGAAACGGCTGTTCGGCGAAAACTTAAGTTGCGCCTTATTGTTCAGCTTGTTCGTCGTAATGATGGTGAATTTGAACGACTGCCGATTGAATCACAGTTCATTAATGTGCTTGATGTTCCAATTCGCACTGTAAAGATTCAGGTGGCAGCTGGACGAAATCTGGCCGTACTGGTTGAGGCAGCTGTCCGCAACACCATACTTCAACTTCGTGGCATTGATACTCTAAAAGATTTCATTGAGCGTCAACGCAATCAAATGAGCTTGGATAGCGAAAATAATAAGAACCAGGGTCGTTTACTCTAAGATGCGAATCCAACTGATTACCGGCATTTCTGGTTCAGGTAAATCTGTTGCCCTACGAGCCTATGAGGATGCAGGTTATGACTGTATTGATAATCTTCCCGTTTCCCTCATCGAACAATTGGTCGCAACATTAGAATCGGAAAATTGCAAGCAAATTGCAATTGCCATTGATGCACGTCGCGGTGAATCTATTTCACAAGTACCAGCCCTCTTGCAAAAATTACGCGCACATCATGAGGTTAATATCCTTTTCTTAAATGCAGATACCAATACATTGGTACAACGTTTTTCTGAAACGCGTCGCCGCCACCCGCTCTCGAATCCAAATGAATCCACTACCTTGATTGATGTGATCGAGCAAGAGCGAACATTACTTGCCCCATTAGCCGACCAGGCCCAACAGATTGATACTGGTCATATTCCTGCGCACACCTTACGCAGCTGGATTTCCGATCATCTGAAAGAGAAGCCAATAGGTCTTGCAGTCATTTTTGAATCCTTTGCCTTTAAAAAAGGGGTGCCTAGCGAAGCCGATATTGTGTTTGATCTCCGTTGCCTACCGAATCCCCACTATGAACCACTGTTACGCGATCTCAGTGGAAAAGATGCGCCTGTTGCTGAGTATCTCAGCCGGTTCCCAGAAGTTACACAAATGATGGAGGACATTAAATCCTATTTAGAAAAGTGGTTACCGCGCTATTTACATGATGGGCGTAGTTATTTAACTGTTGCCATTGGGTGTACCGGCGGTCAACACCGATCAGTGTATTTGGTTCAACAACTCAAAAAGTATTTTTCTGAAAATCATATGTTTAACGATATTTATTATCTAGAGCGTCATCGCGAGCTGGATTCTAAAAAAACACGGATTGGCTGAGGTAAGCCAATTTCGACTATGTTTGCTCGTTTAATCCAGATCAGATTAGGATGGCTTATTGTCCATTTTCGTTTTAAGGATACAAGGTAGGGATACATCTGCAAACGACGATGGCTAAATACATGCTGAATTACTGAACTGGTCTGTACTGACATAATTTGCTTGAAGTCAATATCAAGGGCTTTGTCGCCCAGCAGTGTTTTACTTAGTATTTTTCGAGCATTGCGCACAGTCATTAAGGCGATATCTTTGCTTTGCGGCTCCCATGGTAATTCGATTAAGGAATATAAGCCGCCCCAAATCGCTTTTGGCGCTCTTCGTTCCAGCAAAATAAATTCTCCGCTCTGTATTAAAAAGATAGAGGTCTGAAAGCTTGGAGAAGCAGACTTTTTTTTCTTTGCTGGAATCTTATCTACGCGATTAGTTTGGTAAGCAAGGCAGTTATTCATCATGGGGCATCGCGCCTCATCACTAATACACCTTGCTTGCTTTGGAGTGCACCATGTGGCCCCAAAGTCCATCAATGCCTGTGTATAGATTGGCATTTTTGTTGACGCTTTTGGTAATTGTGCTTGCGCCCTTACCCAAAGTTGCTTAATTGTTTCTCGATCTTGAAGATCACCCTCTATTCCATGAAAACGACTAAGAACCCGCTTAACATTCGCATCCAATATCGGGGCATGGACATCATAGGCGAATGCTGCGATCGCTCCAGCAGTTGATCGCCCAATACCAGGTAAGCTTTCAAGCGCATCGAGATCCCGAGGAAATTCCCCTGAATGCTCACTCATAATTTTTTGAGCACAACGATGAAGATTGCGCGCTCGTGAGTAGTAGCCTAAACCACTCCATAAGGCCATCACATCATCGATTGGTGCGTTGGCTAAGGAGCTCAAGGTTGGAAAGCGCTTCATAAAAAGTAGATAACGCTCACTGACTGTGCTTACTTGAGTTTGTTGCAACATGATTTCTGAAACCCATATCGCATACGGGTCGCGCTTGTTCTGCCAAGGCATGCCAACTCGCCCATGCTTTGCGTGCCAAGAAATTAATGCGTTTGCAAAGATAAATGCCATCGATTAACGCTTTTGACAGACTGGGCAAAAATATGTGGAGCGTTGCCCTTGCACAATTTGCTGTATCGGTGTTTTGCACACACGACAGGGTTCGCCTGCTCGGTCATAGACTTTAGTTTGCATCATGAAATAGCCTGGCTCTCCGTGTGCATCCACAAAATCACGCAAGCTACTTCCACCCGCTTTAATCGCTTTACTTAAAACATTTCGAACAGAATCAGCTAGACGAGCGCATTGGATTTTCGTTAACTTCCCAGCCGGGAGTCGCGGATGAATGCCCGCTTCAAATAATGATTCAGAGCAATAAATATTCCCGACACCTACAACCGCCTGACCAGCTAAGAGAAAAGATTTTATGGCGATGGTTCGTTTTCGAGAGAATTGATACAGGCGGATAGCCCCCAATTCACCCGCAAACTCTGAAGCAAGGGGTTCTGGTCCTAATTTCTTTATTAATGGGTGTTCCTCTAAAGGCCCCTTTGAAAAAGGATGCCACAGGACAGCGCCAAACTTACGGGGATCATGAAGCCGCAGTCCAATGCGACCAAAGTGGATTAAGACGCGGTCATGCGGTTTAAGAGGGTCGTTCATTGGTAAGACTCGCAATACCCCAGTCATTCCCAGATGGATCAATAAATAGCCAGAATCCATCTTGAGCAATAGATACTTTCCTCTTCGCTCAATCGTATCTAAACGTTGTCCAATTAATACCTTTGGCAATGATTTAGGGACTGGCCAACGCAAACGACCATCCACAATCTTTACCCCGGTTACCGACCGCCCCTCAATATGGGCTTGGATTCCTAAACGAGTGACTTCTACCTCTGGCAGTTCTGGCATAAATGAATTGTAGTTTCGGGGATTAGAATGTGCTTATGTACCTCAATTTCATGCAAAAACAAGCAAACAGGCTTGGTTTACTCTGCCTTTTTATGCTGTTGTTTGCCTTCTTGAGTAGTCAGCATGCGTATGCCCAAAAGCCACCCAAGGGCGCGACTAGTGAACAAGTATTTGAGATATTGGCCTCAGAAATCGCCCTGCAACGCGGCGAGGCTGGCTTGGCTTACCAAACCTATTTAAGCCTTGCTCGACAAACCGGTGAAGCGGATCTTGCGCAACGAGCAATGGAAATTGCGATTGCAGCCAATGCTCCTGATTTGGCACTAGCGGCTGCTCAAACCTGGGATGAGCTTTCTAAACCATCCCAAACTAGACCTAAAGAGGTCTTAGTAACCCTATTGATGCTCAATCAACGTTGGTCAGAGTCTGTAAAGCCTGCGGTGGCTCTTCTCAATCAACAGCCCTTGAGTGAGCGCGAGAAAACACTCAAGCAGTGGCAAGGCTTAATTGGTAGAGCCATGGACGAGAGCGCAGCGATGCTGGCCTATTACAAGATTATTTCAGCCTTAGTCCCACTGCCCAGTAGCCCCGATGTTTTGTATAGCTATGCATTAGCTGCCGAGAAAGCTGGTCAGTTTGAGGTCATGGAAAAAACCTTACGGATCATTCTCAAAAAAGATCCTAATAATGTTAATTCTTTAAATGCCCTCGGTTACTCCTTGGCCGATCGCAACATAAAACTCACTGAAGCCTATGACCTCATCTTGAAGGCTCACAAACTTTCTCCCGACGATGCTTTCATTCTTGATAGCTTGGGATGGGTCAACTTTCGTTTGGGTAAAACATCGCTTGCCCTAACGCAACTTCAGGATGCATTTCGCATGAAGCCTGAGGCAGATATAGCCGCTCATCTTGGTGAAGTGTTGTGGGTCTTAGGTCGACCCCTGGAAGCAGAGGCAGCCTGGCGCCAAGGAGAACTAATTGATGCAAATAATGCAACCCTCAAAGAGACTATAAGACGCCTCAAGCCAGACTGGATTATGTCCTTGGACAAATTAGCCAGTCAATGGGACGGACGCTTTGCTGTGAAGATGAATGATCGCCCCACCAACAATACACAAGGTGGAAGCGGTAGCTTTACGCTCAGCAAAACCGGTTTTAGCGATACCCTTGAGATCCGAAGCCCTATGGGTGGAGCGATTGCCAAGATTGTGATTAATCCAGGGGAAGCCATTTTGGAGCGCGATGGGAAAAAGGTAATGGCAATTGATGCTGATACCCTCATTCAAAATACGCTTGGACTGCCCTTGCCTGCCCGCGGTTTATCGAATTGGCTCAATGGTCAAGTTCGTCCCGGTAGTGCGGCTCGATTGGTGCGCGACGAACGCGGTCAAGTGAAAAATATTACCCAAGATGGCTGGGATCTAGCCTACAAGTGGAGTGATGCTCAAAAAATTGAGCGTCTTAATATGACTCGTAACACGAATACCGGCACTATCGATGTACGTTTGATATTTGATCAAGTGAATGACTAAAAAAATTGAGCTGTACGCTCCAGCCAAAATTAATTTATTTCTTCATATCATTGGCCAGCGAGACGACGGCTACCATCAGTTGCAATCTGTATTTCAGCTCATCGACTGGTATGACACTGTGTCTCTTGAGCTTATTGAAGCCGATGAAATTGTTAGGCCAGTTGGGGCAGATGGGGTTAATGCAGAAAACGATTTAGTTGTTCGTGCGGCGCGTCTATTAAAAAAGTATGCATCTTACCCATATGGCGTAAAGATTCATCTAGAAAAAAA
>DENG01000050.1:0-2026 GCA_002359975.1 Polynucleobacter sp. UBA2650 | reverse complement strand
CTCATCTAGGCTTGCAATTGGGTGCTGATATCCCTTTCTTTTTATTTGGACAAAACGCATTTGTTGAGGGCATTGGTGAGCAATTAAACAGGCTTGATCTACCCGAGGAACAATTTTTAGTGATTTTCCCAGGGCAATCGGTTGCCACCAAAGACGTTTTCCGAGATGACACATTGACCCGCAATCATGCTCCGATTACAATTTCAGACTTTCTTGCTAGCTCCTGGAAGGATCCCAAATTTGGGAACGATCTTCAACCAGTGGCAAGCAAGATCTGCCCTGAAGTAAACCGAGCATTAGATTGGATCGCACAACAAGCTCCGGATTCTGTAAAACGAATGACGGGATCGGGTAGCTGTGTGTTTGCCGCTATCCCAAAAACGATTAGCGCACCTGAGGTCGATCGCATGCTGCAAAAACTTCCTTCTGGGTGGGTAGGTCGGCTTGTTCGGGGATTAAAACAAAATCCCGCTTACAATTCGGTTTAATCAGTATGACGCTACAGGGGAGTCGCCAAGTTGGTCAAGGCACCGGATTTTGATTCCGGCATGCGAGGGTTCGAGTCCTTCCTCCCCTGCCATCGTTATGATTGATAACTAACATTTAGCCAAGACCATGACCTCTGACGCGCTCACTATTTTTACTGGCAACGCCAATCCCGCCTTAGCCGAGGCAGTAGCCAAACAAATGAAGTTGCAGCTTGGCAAAGCCTTTGTAGGGCGCTTTTCAGATGGCGAGATTCAGGTTGAAATTCAAGAGAATGTGCGTGGCAAGAACGTTGTTGTAATCCAGTCAACCTGCGTTCCTACAAATGACAATCTGATGGAGCTGATGATCATGATTGATGCCCTGAAACGGGCCTCAGCAAACCGTATAACAGCCGTTATTCCCTATTTTGGCTATGCCAGACAGGATCGGAGGCCTCGATCGGCCCGCGTTGCTATATCGGCCCGCATTGTGGCCAATATGCTGCAATCTGTTGCTGGGGTTGAAAGGGTTCTAACCATGGATTTACATGCTGATCAGATCCAAGGGTTTTTCGATATCCCTGTAGATAATATATATGCCTCACCCGTTCTTTTAGGAGATTTGCGGGCTAAGAATCAGGCTGATTTGACCGTGGTATCTCCCGATATTGGGGGGGTTGTTCGTGCCCGCGCCTTTGCTAAACAGCTAAGCTGCGATTTGGCCATTATTGACAAGCGCCGCCCAAAGCCAAATGTTTCTGAGGTAATGCATTTAATCGGTGAGGTCGAAAACCGTCATTGCGTCATCATGGACGACATTATTGATACCGGGGGAACCCTGTGCAAGGCTGCCGAGGTCTTGAAAGAACGGGGCGCTAAGAGCGTAACCGCCTATTGCACTCACCCTGTCTTATCCGGTGGCGCTGCCGCCAGAATCGCTAAATCTGAAATTGATGAGTTAGTGGTCACTGACACCATTCCACTCAATTCAGATGCATTAGCAGTCAATAAAATCAGGCAGTTAAGCATTGCCCCCCTTCTGGCAGAAACCATTTCCCGCATCACAAAAGGTGACTCTGTGATGTCGCTTTTTGCTGACTAAGCTCTCTGTAGAGGGTCTTTTAGAGGTTTTTTAGCCCTTTCGGGCTATAATTTAAGGCTTTCCGTTTGGTCGCGAACGGAAATTTAACCTTCTTAGGAGTCATCATGAAAGTAGTTGCATTTGAAAGAAGCGTACAGGGCACTGGTGCGAGCCGCCGCCTGCGCAATTCTGGGAAAACCCCCGGAATTATCTATGGCGGAAAGCAAGAATCTCCCTGCGCAATCGAGTTGGACCATAACGCCCTATTTCACGCTTTGCGTAAAGAGGCCTTCCATTCCTCCATTCTGGACATCGAACTCAACGGTAAGGCACAAAAGGCCTTATTGCGTGACTATCAGATGCATCCCTTCAAGCCTCTCGTATTACACGTCGATTTCCAACGTGTTTCTGCGACAGAAAAAATTCATATGCGCGTTCCGTTGCACTTTAAAGGCGCAGAGGAATCTGAAGCTGTTAA
>DENG01000034.1:5459-5969 GCA_002359975.1 Polynucleobacter sp. UBA2650 | reverse complement strand
AAACGCGATCCAAAAGATAGCCACTGTCGATGTGAATGGTAACCACTCACATTGACCTGGATTTTGTTTAAGGTTTTGTACTGCTCGATCGGTCACAAAGAACAACATCGCAGTAGCCACTGGCACTGGTGAAAGCCAGAGAATATTGGGGTAGCTAAACCAACGGTTCATGATTTCTGGACTGAAATACGGGGTTGCCGCGGAGATCAAAGCGATACCTAAACCGGTTAACCACAAACTGCCACGCGCCCAGGTAAGCGCCCGTTGTTGTAGCTCACCTTCGGTCTTCATAATCAGCCAGGTAGACCCGAGTAAGGCATAACCCGCTGGTAAACATATACCCACCAAGGCAGCGAATAGCCACCCTAATAGCCCTGACTCATAACCAATAATGTGACGGCCAATCATGACGCCTTGAGAAACTGCCGTGGTCAAGCTACCTAAATAGAATAAAAAGTTCCACAAAGGTTTCTGGGCCAGATTTACCTTAGCCCTGAAGTCAAATGAAAC
>DENG01000034.1:0-5411 GCA_002359975.1 Polynucleobacter sp. UBA2650 | reverse complement strand
CCCGCCAACATGACGGCTACCGGTAGATATAGTTCTGTGAGAATAATTCCATGGGCAAAGGGGAAGGCAACTAGCAAGATGCCCACTCCCAAGACTAACCAGGTCTCATTAGCATCCCAAAACGGTCCAATCGATGAGATCATCACATCTTTATCGGAATCACTGGCACGGTTAAGCAAAATACCAACGCCTAGATCATAGCCATCCAGCACCACGTAGGAGAGCATGGCAAAACCCATCGCACCTAAGAAAAATAGTGGGAGCCAGACAGATGCTTGTGACCAATCGCTAGGCATGATGATCCTCTTTAAACTCTCAGAGCAGATTGAATGGCAGGATTTGCGGGAGACTCGATTGTTTTCTTATCTGCCTGACGTGCCATATAAAAGATGGCCCAGATATAGGCAAGAATGAGTGTGACATATAAAAAGAGATACATCATCAGGCTACTGAAAATCATACCGCCAGGAAGTTTTGTAGCTGCCTCAGCAGTAGTGAGGACACCGTATACCAAATATGGTTGACGTCCAATCTCGGTCACATACCAACCTGCAACAACTGCGACCCATCCTGAAAAACTCATCCAAACGAATCCTCTAGCTAACCAATTAGGGAGATCTTCGCTCCTACGCAGACGCCACCAACCATACCAAGAGATCGCTAACATCAATACCCCTACCCCAACCATGATACGAAAGGCAAAGAAGACTGGTTTTACGGGAGGAGTTTTCTCAAAATCCTTCAAGCCCTGTACTTCACCGTTCCAATCATGAGTGAGATAAAAGGACGCTAATTTCGGAATAGCAATCTCAAAACGATTGGATTGTGTTTTCTCATCAGGAATAGCAAATATCACTGCGGGAACGCCCTTCTCGGTATTCCAGATCCCTTCCATGGCTGCTAACTTAGCAGGCTGATGCTTCAGGGTATTCAAGCCATGCATATCACCTAAAAAGATTTGGATGGGNNTGCAAATAGCGATAAGCGGATAAACCTGCCAGTAAGAAAAATACTGTCAGGAATGAAGCGGTCATCATATGCGCTAAGCGATAGGGCATCGATGGATTAAAGATTATTTCCATCCAGTTCAACGCATGGGCTTGCCCATTAATCATCTCGAAACCTTGTGGTGTTTGCATCCACGAATTCAGCACAATGATCCAGAATGCCGATAAGCTAGTACCAAAGGCTACTAAGAAAGTTGCTAAGGTATGCACTCTTGCTGAAACACGCTTTGCACCAAATAGCATGATGCCTAGAAAGGTCGCTTCTAAGAAAAACGCCGTGAGCACCTCGTAGGCCAGCAATGGTCCAGCAATATTGCCTACTGTCTCCATATAGCCCGGCCAGTTTGTGCCGAACTGAAAACTCATGGTGATACCACTTACGACACCTAAAGCAAATGAAAGTGCAAATACCTTCACCCAAAATTGGTAGGCTTCTTGCCAATACACATCACCTGTGCGATTGAACTTGATCTTGAAATAAAACAATACCCAACCGAGCGCAATTGTGATGGTGGGAAATAAAATGTGGAAGGTGATATTTGCCGCAAATTGGATGCGACTGAGCATGATGGGGTCAAACATTAGAGCTCCAAGTAGGCCGTGTATACCCAATATTTTATAGACTTTCTCAAAAATCACAGTTTCCGAATAGTTGACAAAAATACATATAATTGAATGAACCTTAGACCTAGGCCTTATATGAAATCGACTATCTCAAATATGGACACCATTGCACCGTTACGGCATTTTGTGACCCAAATGACCCACCTAATGGGGCAATCCCTAGAAGAGTCCTTTGTGCGCCCCAAAGCCAAAGCCCTCCTCAAAGAGCTTATTTCGTCAGATGACTGGTTACCTGAGTTTTGCACCGTGCCACACCCACAGTTCTACCAACAGTATCTCTTGCATACTGATCCCTTAGAACGGTTCTCGGTAGTCAGTTTTGTGTGGGGCCCAGGACAAGCCACCCCAATTCATGATCACATGGTGTGGGGTCTGATTGGAATGTTACGTGGCTCTGAAAAAGGGCAACGCTATGAACGTGATAACCATGGCAAGTTAACGCCCATTGGCCATGAAGAAACCTTAATGCCAGGCGATATTGACGAAGTGAGTCCTGCGATTGGAGATATTCATATTGTGAAGAATGCGTTTGCCGATAAAACCTCCATTAGCATTCATGTCTACGGTGGCAATATTGGTGGTGTGAGGCGTCACGTCTACGACCCCAACTCTGGAGCAATCAAAAACTTTGTATCCGGCTATTCATCCACACAAGTGCCCAACCTCTGGGATAAATCTGCTGAAATTAGAGCGCAACTGAACTAGTGTAATTTGACGTGCGGCTCTGTGCGGCGGGTAATCATCCGCGCTAGCGTGTCAAGGCTGACCTTGACCCAACCATGCAATGCAAGCTCGTGCATCTTATATAAAGAGAGATACATCAGCTTAGCAAAACTACCTTCAATCATGAGATTGCCCCCAATCAACCCTCCCATCATGCTACCCACTGAACTGTATTTACCCAGTGAGACGAGAGAACCAAAATCCCGATAACGATAAGGCTTGAGGGCTTTATTGGCCATTCGTAACTGAATTTGTTTAAACAGATGAGAGGCCTGTTGATGGGCAGCTTGAGCGCGCGGCGGCACAAACCCGCCCTTCCCTTCGTTTGCCTCTGGCCATGGGCAAGCAGCACAATCTCCCATGGCAAAGATATTTGAATCACGGGTTGTTTGTAATGTTGGCAGAACCGCTAACTGATTAATACGGTTGGTTTCAAGACCAGCAATCTCTTTTAAGAAATCAGGGGCTTTTACACCCGCTGCCCATACTATTAACTCAGCAGGTAAGCTGCTACCATCTGCAAATCGTACTTCATTAGGTACAACCTCGGCTACCTTCTTGTTGGTAATTACCTCTACCCCCATGCGCTCTAACAGAGTCATGGTGGCACTGGATAAGCGAGGCGGCAAAGCTGGCAAGATACGTGGGGCCGCTTCAATCACACTGACCTTTAAATCTTTATTCGGATCCACTCGGTCTAGGCCATAAGACACCACCTCGCGCGTGGTGCGATATAACTCTGCAGCCAGCTCAACACCGGTAGCGCCGGCACCAATAATGGCAACGTGTAATTGATCGGGGGATAGTGGAGTAGTTTGCGCCTGCGCCCGAATGATGGCATTGAGCATTTTGGTATGAAAGTGCTTGGCATCATTTTGCGACTCCAAGCGAAGGGCAAATTGTTCTACGCCGGGCGTTGCAAAATCATTACTGAGACTACCGATAGAGAGAACTAGTGTGTCATAAGGCACTGCACGCTGTGGCGTAATCTCAATTCCTTGATCATCGTAATAAGGGGCAACAATCACCTCTTGGCGCTCACGATCCAGACCGATCATCTGACCAATACGGTATGTGAAATGATGCCAATGCGCTTGAGCAATGTAATCAACCTCGTGATCGCCCAAATCCATACTGCCAGCAGCAATCTCGTGTAGTTTTGGCTTCCAGATATGGGTTCGATTTTTATCGATTAGCGTGATGGATAGTTTTCCAGACTTTCCTTTACGAGGACCATAGCGATCCCCCAATCGGGTAGCTAACTCTAGGCCGCCTGCGCCACCGCCAACAATTACGATCCGATGCATATCCGAACTTTCACTTTATTATTTTTATTCGATGTGCAAGCACTACTGTGCGGTCCAGCCACCATCCATATTCCATGCCGCACCTCTGACTTCGGAGGCATCTTGCCCGCACAAAAATACAGCCAGAGCAGCTAACTGTTCTGGCTTAACAAACTCCCCAGACGGTTGCTTCTCAGAGACTAAAGCATGCTTGGCGGCATCATTAGACATGTTTTCACGTTCGGCGCGTGCATCAACTTGTTTTTGAACCAACGGTGTTAATACCCACCCAGGGCAAATCGCATTACAGGTCACACCTGTATGAGCGGTCTCTAACGCTACCACTTTGGTCAAACCGATGATGCCATGCTTGGCGGCTACATAGGCGGCCTTTTGCATCGAAGCCACTAAACCATGGACCGAAGCAATATTAATGATCCTACCCCAGTTGCGTTGCTTCATACCAGGTAGCGCTAGTCGCGTTGCATGAAATGCTGAGCTTAAATTAATCGCAATCACCGCATCCCAGCGATCGACAGGAAAATCTTCTACATTGGCCACATGCTGAATACCCGCGTTATTAATGAGCACATCAATACTTCCAAAGCGCTGCTCACAGGCGGTAATCATTTGTGCAATCTCAGCAGGTTTGCTCATATCAGCACCGTGATAATCGACTTCTACGCCATAAGCTTTGACCTCAGCCATTGCAGCGTCCTTATCACCAAAGCCGTTCATCATTACATTGGCGCCCTGCTTAGCCATTGCCTTGGCCATTGCCAAACCGATCCCGCTAGTTGAGCCTGTGACCAATGCTGTTTTACCTTTTAAGACCATGTTTAAATCCCCAAATAACTAGACTAAACCAACATCATATTCTTATAGGCCGATGAAGCTTCCTAATCCTTGCCAAAAAGACTTTGGTATTTCTGTCAGCAACCACGTTAGGGTGATATAGCGCAACAGTTTTCCAATCGCCATGTAAATCAAGCACTGCAACCAATTAAAGCGTAGCCAGCCGGCGACCAAACACAAAGGATCGCCTATTGCGGGCAACCAAGACAATAACAACATGGGTGGTCCCCGCTTCTCCAGCCAGACTTGTGCCCGAGAATTTGTCTTTCCCTTTAGAGATTCGTAGGTATTGCGTGCCAAGAGTCCTAGCCACCAATTAATCATTCCCCCAATCGTATTGCCCACTGTAGCTACAGCAATTGCCAACCAGTAGTCATCCGGCTTTAAGCTAACGTAAGCAAATAAAACAGGCTCTGAACCCATTGGGATTAAGGTGGCTGAGACCATTGCCACAATAAACACAGCGGGCAAGCCCACAGTGGGCATTCCAAACCACTGCAATAGAGTCTGAATCGCAGCTTCCATTAATGAAGGATGCCCGCTTCTTTTAAAGCTTTAATTTGCTCTGCACTTAGACCGAGCGATTGCAAAATGATGTCGGTATGCTCACCCAGGGTTGGGGCACGATGACGAATAGCTCCAGGATTGTTAGATAGTTTAGGAACAACTCCGGGCATCTCTACTTTAAGTCCGCCCGCGCTCTCAACCGTCTGAATCACACCTCGGGCACGGTAATGCGGATCCTCAGCAATATCTTTAGCGGTATAAATACGACCAGCTGGCACAGCAATACTTTGCAAAGCACTTAGGATATCTTCAAGAGTTCTTTGCTTACTCCACTCCCCAATAATTTGATCAATTTCTTCTGCACGTTTTGCTCGCCCATCATTTCTGGCGAGATCGGGATCATTTGCTA
>DENG01000097.1:13749-14066 GCA_002359975.1 Polynucleobacter sp. UBA2650 | reverse complement strand
CCTATCGCAATTACTAGCAAGACGCGATCATCGCTATTAGCCAATGTGCCAACCTTTATTGAATTAGGTTACCCCAAAGTAGAGGTGCTGAACTGGCAAGGTTTAATCGCACCCAAAGGAACGCCTAGGGCCATTATCGATAAACTCAATGTAGTTGCCAATCAAGTATTAAAAGATCCAGTTGTAAGAGAGCAAATTACCTCACAAAATAATGAGGTGGGCGGTGGGACTCCAGAAGAATTTGCGGCTCTTATTAAATCGGAGTCCCTGAAATGGGCTGCAGTAATTAAAGCAGCGGGCATTAAAGCTGAATAGAA
>DENG01000097.1:9974-13696 GCA_002359975.1 Polynucleobacter sp. UBA2650 | reverse complement strand
CCTCGCTCAATGAGAGCCACAACCTCTGCGGAGAAGCTAGAGAAAGTTGTCAGCCCTCCTAAAAAACCAGTGATGATAAAAAGTCGCCACTCTGAAGAGACGGAGGGATGGTTTACAAAGTATGCGACTGCAATTCCGACGAGATAGCAACCAAATAGATTTGAGATTAAGGTACCTAGCGGCACAATCGCCGAAAGGCCAGCCGAGATTGTATTAAACCAAACTCTCAGTAGAGCACCAAGACCTGCCCCACAAAAAATAGCAGCGAGCGATAGGCCGCTCAGTGAGAGTCCCATTGTAGGGATGATGAATAGGTTCTAACTAAACACATAGCCGGTATGGGCGGCAACCAAAGCAAACAAAATAGCAAGACTTGTGGCAGCAGCAAGCATCACAATCAACGTAATAATTTTTTTGTTGATAGAGCCTTTATCTTCGTTATGCCATTCATTCATCTTTATCCCCTAATTCCAGCAAGACTGTAAAAATGACATTATCCACGATTGCATTTATCTAACGACCGCGGCCAGCCTTACGCATCATTCCTTTGCCTCCACCAAAGCCCTGCTGAGGCTTTCCGCCTAAGCTTTGTGGGCCCTTGCCCGTTGGAGGACGCTGAGGAACTTTAGGGGCTTTGACTGCGGGTTTGGCTAGGGGTTTCTTCTCATCGGTCACAATGGGCTCCTGTCGATATGATGTAGCTATGTTTACTGACTATTCTATCCAAGCAATCGCAATTAATGCTATACCCCTCATTTTTGCCATCACAATCCATGAGGCTGCTCATGGCTATGCTGCAAAACGCTTTGGCGATAACACCGCTTTTTTACTTGGTAGGGTTACTTTAAACCCATTAAAACACATTGACCCCATCGGTACAGTTTTAATCCCGATTGCCCTGGTCTTGGCAAACTCCCCTTTTCTGGTGGGGTATGCCAAACCCGTCCCGGTTCGCTTTGATCATCTTCGTAATCCACGTATTGACATGATTTGGGTAGCCCTAGCCGGTCCGGGATCTAATTTCATACAGGCTATTTTCTGGGCGGTATTTTGGATATTGATACAGGGCTTTGGTATTAATGAGCCATTCCTGATCTCGATGGCAAAGGCGGGGATTTTTTGGAATATTGGTCTTTTGGTTTTTAATTTGTTTCCCTTGCCACCCCTTGATGGCGGTCGCATCCTTGCCGGAATACTGCCCTATAGACAAGCCGTGATGTTTGGCAAACTAGAGCCTTGGGGCTTTTTTATCGTTCTTGGTCTTCTCTTTACGGGTGTCATCTCGCAGTGGTGGATGGTTCCATTGAGTGACTTTTTTATTGCCATCGTTCGCACCCTCACCTCGCCGCTCAGAATGGTGTTTACACCCTAAAATCGACTGAGGCAAACTTAATAATATCCTTCATAAAATTCAGGTATGCTTTATAGCACCTAAGCAGTTTTTACCCTTTGGAGGTTTACATGAAGACCCACTATTCCCGTATTACTCTTGGAACACTTGTTTCTGCTATTTGCCTAAGTATGGCAACCCCAGCTTTTGCTCAGTTTGCGAAACCAGAAGATGCAGTTAAATATCGCCAAAGTGCTTTTGCACTCATGGGCGCTCACATGGGGCGCTTGGCAGCAGTCGTTAAGGGTGAGACGCCATACAACAAAGATGATGTGGTTCGCAATGCGGCCATCATTAGCATGCTATCTGGCATGCCATGGCAAGCATTTACCTCTGGAACCGAGAGTGGAAAAACGTCAGGGAAAAATGATGCACTTCCCGTCATTTGGTCTGAGGGCGCCAAGTTCAAATCTGCCTCTGAGAAAATGATGGCTGCTGTAGCCGATCTAAATAGCGCAGCGCAATCAGGNNGCCTGTCACGACGACTTCCGCAAGAAGTAATAAGCGTATTACACGGACTGTACTAACTGTAGCTAGTTAATCAGGTAATACAGTCCAAGCCCTACCACTATAAAAATCGTCAGGGCGACCAAGCGCTGTTTCCCTGTATCAATAGGCTCGGGGGAAGCTGTACCCCCAAAAGCCTCTTCGCCATTCTTATCTCCGGTAATCATTGGGGCTACTAAACTTTCTTTTTTATAGAATTGATAAAAAAGAATGGCGCCTATATGCAATGCAACCAGTGCCATGATGATGTATTGATTAAAGCGATGCATGCTCGTTAAAAACGCAACAGTCGCATTCGATACATATTTAGCGAATGGCCCCTGGAAAAAGATGTCGTCATCAGCAAAGAGACCAGTGGAAGCTTGTATCAAAACCGCCAACAAGAGCGCAATCACCGAGAGTGCTCCGAGGGGGTTATGACCAAGACTGTCACCCATTCCACCCCTAAGATAGGCAATGAGACGTTTTGGGGTGGGGATAAAGTTGGCAAAACGGGAATGCCAAGACCCTAGAAAGCCCCAAATAATCCGAAAGAATACTAAGGCTAAAGCAATGTATCCACAATACGCATGCCATTGCATGGCATTGCCCCCAATTTTTACAAAGATGATTCCTAGAACGACACAAAGGGCAAGCGCCCAATGAAACAACCTTATCGGCAAATCCCAGACGCGAATCTTTTGTTTCACCTTATTTAATTTCAGGTAGTTCTTTTTGGATGAGCTTCAAACCGGCTCGTAGCAACTCGTCGTAACGTTGTCGCTCAGCTTTAATGGCGTCGGCATCCCATGAATAAAATCCTTGTCCAGTTTTCATACCCAAGTTTTTAGCATCCACTTTTTCTTTCAGGCATTTGGCTACTTCGCCTTTGTTGTTAAGAGATGGGTAAATACTGGCACCTGCAGCCGCATGAATCTCCAAACCCGCGTGATCGCGTTGCAATACGGGCCCAGCTGCTAGGTAACGAAAGCCAAAACCAAAACGAACGGCTTTATCGACGTCTTCGGGGGTCACAATGCCAGCATCGATTAAATCAAAGGCCTCACGGGAAAGTGCATGTTGTAAGCGATTTGCCAAGAATCCAGGCAAATCTTTTTTAACAGTAACCGGCACCATGCCGCATGCGGTCATTAAACGGCTTAAGCTATCTGCAACAAGGGGTGATGTTTTTTCACCATAAACCACTTCCACGCATGGAACAATATGTGCGGGCATAAAGAAATGCAGGCCAATCATTCTGGCAGAGGTTTTTAAGCCTTCTGCAATTTGACTGATCGGAAAACTAGAGCTATTACTAGCCAATACAGTCTGAGGATTAACAACTTGCTCTAATTGAGCAAACAAGTCCTGCTTAATATCTAATTTCTCTGGAACGCACTCGATTACCAAATCAATTTCTGACCAATCAAACTGATTAAGCGAATCTACCAAAGAAATTAAGTGGACTCGCTGACCATAGCCCATGTCCAGTAATTTAGTTTGAAAGTAATTTGGCAAGACTTTACAGCGCTCAGCATTTGCTTCAAATACATATGTCGTACAACCACCGCGTGCACAAACAAGTGCAACGTCAGCGCCCATCGTTCCGCCACCCACAATCAGAACCTTAGTATCTGCTGGACTAAATAGCATCTTACCGACCTTTCAAGACGGGAGCAGTTCCTGTCATCGATGGAACCATGAAATCAAAATCACACCCAATATCTGCTTGCGTTACGGTAGTTTGATACAAACGCCGATATCCTGATTCTGGAATAGCGAGACGCTCTGCTGGAGATGCGAGCGCATCGATGCGTTTGCGTATCTCGGCATCATCGACCTCCAG
>DENG01000097.1:0-9905 GCA_002359975.1 Polynucleobacter sp. UBA2650 | reverse complement strand
ATTGTTCCAAATGCTGTTCCACTCATCCGCGCATCCGAGATACGAACCATATCTTTAACACCAGCCTGCGCTAATTTTTTAGGGATCGGCAGATACCCCGCCTCTGGCATTCCTGGGGCGCCCTTTGGTCCAGCATTTTGCAAGACCAAAATATCATCGGCATTGACATCCAAGTCAGGGCTATCAATCCGCAATGCCAAGTCTTCTAGTGAGCTAAAAACCACCGCACGCCCGCGATGCTTTAATAAATCTGGGCTAGCTGCCGAGTGTTTAATCACAGCGCCCCTAGGAGCTAAATTACCTCTCAAGATTGCCAAACCGCCCACAGGATAAATCGGATCGCTTGAGATCCGTATCACCTTTCTCGCTTTGCTCACCTTGGCGTCCTCAATCTCCTCGCCCAAGGTTTTTCCTGAAACAGTCAAACAATCGAGATACAAATGGGGTTTGAGCTCTCTTAGCACCGCCATCAGCCCCCCATCCTCATAAAGATGTTCCATGTAATGAGCGCCGCTAGGTTTTAGGTCAACCAAAACAGGAACATTTCTACCTAATTGATCGACCATATCCAAATCAATCTTGATGCCCAAGCGAGCTGCCACGGCTGTAATATGAATTAAGGCATTAGTAGAACCACCAATCGCGTGTAACACAGTCAAGGCATTTGTGAGAGCTTTGGGTGTGAGGATTGCTCGTGGTGAGAACGTTTTTTGATCTGCTGTTTTTGCTAACTCTACGGCTCTACGTCCGGTTAGTTCCGACAAACGAAAACGTTCTGCCATGACTGCTGGTGCGGCTGCCGTTCCTGGCAAACTGAGTCCTGCTGTTTCCACCATACAAGCGATCGTACTGGCAGTGCCCATCACCATACAGGTTCCAGTTGTTGGGGCCAGCTTACCGTTGACCTCATCAATCTCCTCTTGGTCAATCTCGCCTGCTCTAAATTTTCCCCAATAGCGCCGGCAATCTGTACAAGCGCCTAAGCGATCTCCCTGATGAAGCGTCGTTAACATCGGGCCCGTGGGTATTGAAAGCACCGGAATATCCAAGCTAGCTGCCGCCATCAGTTGAGCGGGAATTGTTTTATCGCATCCCCCCACTAAAACAACTGCATCGACGGGTTGTGAGCGCATCATCTCTTCGGTATCGAGTGCCATCAAGTTGCGCAAATACATACTGGTTGGAAATGCAAAGGACTCATGAATTGAAATGGTTGGAAATACCATTGGCATACCACCCGCCTGCATCACCCCACGCTTGATGGCCTCAATCATTTGCGGCACATTGCCATGACATGGATTGAAATCACTATAGGTATTTGTGATGCCAATAATAGGTCGCTCTAAAGCGCTATCGCTGTAGCCCATTGCCTTAATGAAGGCTTTACGAAGAAACAGTGAGAACTCTGTGTCGCCGTAGCGAGTCAGCCCCTTTCGAATTCCAGTTTGTAGGCTCTGATTTGCCTGTGCCTTCGGGTCTTTCGCTACACTCATTTGATGGGTTCCAAAATGACAAAAATATCGACTTACAATGACACATTATTCCAATAAAACTGCAAAAGAGACATGATTCCAGTCAATAGCGTATTACAGGTCGGCTTTTTCCCTGAAATCATGCAGTTAGAGATTGATCGCCGTCTTGTTCCCATTTCCATGCTGGACCCAAAGGGACCAGTCCCCGACCGAAATGTAAAGGCCATCTTAACGCGCCCCAGCTTTGCCATTAACCCCACCCTACTGGACCAACTGCCCGAAATCAAAATGATTGCCTGTTGCGGAGTGGGATACGACAACCTTCCACTAGATTACTTAAAACAAAGGGGGATCATTGCCTCCAATACGCCCGGCGTCCTAAATGATGCGGTGTGCGAATTAACTATTGGGCTCCTATTTGGTCTCTTGAGAAAGATTCCGGAAGCTCACCAATTTGTTCTCCAGAAAACTTGGGCGGCCGAGACCTTTCCATTCACCACCTCCCTGGCTGGAAAGAAAGTAGGGATTGTCGGTATGGGTCGTATCGGTCAAGAACTGGCTGCGCGTCTCTTGCCATTCAAAGTGGAGATTGCTTATCACGGCCCTAGTTCAAAAAGCCTACCGTATGTATTTTTTCCATCCCTGATGGATTTAGCGCGAGAGAGTGATGTCCTCATACTGACATGCCCTGGGGGCAAGGCAACCGAGAAAATTATTAATACTTCGATCCTGAACGCATTGGGTCCAAAGGGTTACTTGATTAATGTCGCAAGAGGCAGTGTGGTTAACGAAGATGATCTCATCAGCGCCTTGCAAAACAAAGTCATTGCAGGCGCCGCCCTTGATGTTTTTGAAAACGAGCCGAATCCCAAGCCTGCTTTCTTAAGTCTTTCTAACGTACTACTAGCTCCTCATATTGGCAGCGCTACCCAAGAAACCCGTCAAGCAATGACCAATTTGGCAATCGATAATCTTGAGGCATTTTTTAATCACCAATCACTTCCAACCCCCATTTCTATTTAGTCGGAGATTTTTATGTCTACTCATACCTCTACCCTATCTGCTGTTTTATCTCCCGTATTGACCCCCTTTAATGCGGACGGCAGTCCCAATGGCAAAAAGTTGTTACGTCAATGCCAATGGCTCCAAAGTAATGGGGTTGGACAAGCTGTATTTGGGACCAACTCAGAGGCCAACTCAATGTCTGCTGGTCAAAAAATAGATGTACTTCATGAGCTTATTGGAGGAGGACTTGATCCTAAGAACATGATGCCAGGGACTGGGGCATGCTCTGTAGCGGATGCATCGACGATGACCAAGGCTGCTGTCAAAGCAGGTTGTGCTGGAGTATTAATGCTCCCACCCTTCTATTACAAGGATGTCGCGGATGATGGACTCTTTCAGTATTACGCAGAGATTATTGAAGCAGTGGGTGATGCAAAGTTAAAAATTTATGTTTACAACATCCCCCCAGTAACCAAAATTGGTTTGAGTGTTCCCCTACTAGAGCGCTTGGTAAAAACGTATCCCAACACAGTCATTGGGATTAAAGATAGCTCGGGAGATTGGCCCTATACCGAGTCTGTCATTAAAGCCTTGCTTGGGACTGGTTTTCGGGTTTATGCCGGTAGCGAGGTATTTTTACTTCGCGCCCTACGTGCAGGCGGAGTAGGTTGTATATCAGCAATGGCAAATGTTAACCCTAAGGCAATTGCGGATTTAGCAGCTCGCTGGCAGGAGCCGACCGCAGATCATGCGCAAGAGGCTCTAACAGCTCTTCGCTCGGTCTATGCCCAATATCCAATGATTCCGGCGATGAAGGCCGCCGTAGCCCATTACAGCAAAGACCCAGAATGGTCTCGGGTCAGGCCGCCGCTACTGGCACTTGAGCCCAGTCAACACAGCAAGCTAATCGCGGAACTTGAAAAAATTGGCTTCCAGATGCCTGGGCTTTAATAGTCAAAAATGATATAGACTTATACGCTAAGCATTCATTATTAATAGAAAAATTAGGAGATATTGCATGAAACTTTTTAAAGCTCTCGCCCTTTGCTCTGCCCTCGTTTGGGGCAGCGTACAAGCGCAGAATATTTCTATTGCAACCGGCGGTACTGGTGGCGTTTACTACCCGATGGGTGGCGGATTAGCATCGGTTCTCTCCAAAAAAGTACCGGGTATGTCAGCAACCGCAGAAGTCACGGGTGGATCGGTGGACAACCTAAATCTTATTGGTACCGGCAAACCCTACGTTGGCTTCTCGATGGCCGACGCTGCTAAAGACGCACAATCGGGTCAGGATAAATTTACAGGTAAAAAGGTAGATCTCAGCACCCTACTCGTTTTGTATCCTAATCGGATGCACATTGTGACCACTGGTGCTACTGGTATCAAAACGATGCAAGACCTCAAAGGGAAGCGCGTTAGCACTGGCAGCCCTGGAAGTGCAACCGAAGTGATGGCATTTCGTGTAATCGAGGCTGCTGGTCTCGATAAAGATAAAGACATGAGACGTGAGCGTTTAAGTGTTGCCGAGTCTGTAAATGCTGTTAAAGACCGTAAGATTGATGCATTCTTCTGGGTAGGTGGTTTACCAACTGCGGCTGTTACCGATCTTGCTAATACCCCGAATACTCAAATTGTCATGATTGATCACTCCAAAGAAGTGGATGCGATGAACAAAAAATATGGCAATCTGTACTTTAAAGATGTGATCCCAAAAACAACCTACAAGGGTATGGAGAAAGACAATAATGTGATCTCAGTTGCTAATATTTTAGTAACCAGTCCAAAAATGTCTGAAAAGGATGCCTATAACATTGTCAAAGCTGTTTTTGATAATAAGATTGAGTTGGTCCGGACTCATTATGAGTACATCAGCGTAACATTGGAAGGTCAAAAAACTGCTTCCACACCAATACCTTTTCATCCTGGCGCTTTGAAGTACTTTAAAGAAAAGAATGTCAAAGTGAATTAAGGCTAGATTGTTGAGAATGCTGTGTAGTAATGGCCGCTAATGCGGCCATTTTTTAATAGAGAATAAAAATATGAGCCAAAGTGCAATCGACAGTGCAACCCAAGAAAAACTAGATGCCCTGATACGACAAGAAGAAGGTGATTCTAATAGCTATAAAGGCTTATTTGCGATCTTCCTAACGCTTGCAGCAGTGGCAATGTCTTTATTCCATCTATATGCAGCCTATGCCATTGTTCCCACTCAGGTATTAAGAACTGTCCACGTTAGCTTTGTACTTTTTCTGGTGTTCTTAAGCTTTCCACTTACTGCCAAGTTTAAAAATCGACTAATGTGGTGGGACATTATCTTTTCCTTAGCGGCCATCTACATTGCCTATTACGCCATCTCTGGTGGCGATAATTTTGGTGATCGCAACACTGCACCAAACTCTACTGATGTGTTCATTGGCGTGGGGCTTATTCTGTTGATATTGGAAGGCGTGCGCCGAACCAATGGCATGATTCTGGTTACGGTTACCGTCCTCTTTTTGATGTATGCACTTTTTGGTGACCTCCTGCCTGCTCCATGGACTCACAAAGGTTACTCCGTCGATCGCCTTGTCGGTTTTATGTATATGACCTTGGAGGGCATTTACGGTACTGCTGTCGATGTCTCAGCTACTTTAATTATCTTATTTACGATCTTTGGTGCCTTCCTACAATTTACCGGGGCTGGTAAGTTTTTTATTGACTTCTCCTTTGCGGCGATGGGTGGTAAATCCTCTGGGGTTGGGCGAACGATTGTTCTATCCTCTTTCTTACTTGGCGGCCCCTCTGGCTCCGGTGTTGCTACAACAGTTACTGTAGGCTCCGTTGCCGCTCCCATGTTAGATAAAGTAGGCTATGAGAAAAACGCTGCGGGCGGTCTTTTAGCGGCCGGTGGTTTAGGTGCGATTATTTCTCCGCCCGTATTGGGAGCAGCCGCTTTCTTGATTGCTGACTTTCTCCGGATCTCCTATCTAGACGTCTTACTAATGTCGTGCATTCCAACCATTTTGTTTTATCTGGGTCTCTTTACGATGGTGGAAATTGATGTACGTAAATACGGGATGAAGGCAATTCATTTTGAGACCGTGGAGAGCGCTTGGTCACTTAGTAAAAAATATTGGTTCCACTTCTTCTCACTCATTTCAATTGTTGTCTTCATGATGATGGGCTTCTCACCCATCATGTCAGTATTTTGGGCAACCGTTGTTTCTGCACTGACAAGTATGTTGCGCCGTGATACCGCTATTCTTTCTTACGATTGGCTTACTGGTAAGCAGCCTTTCTTAAAAGGTCTCTACGAATCTAACTTAACGAAGGCGCTTTCTTCTGGGTCTACTGGTGTGCTTGCCATTGCAGCGACCTGCGCTGGCGCCGGTCTCATTGTTGGTACTGTTACGCTGACTGGCTTAGGGCTTAAATTTAGCTCGATCGTCATTGCATATGCAGGCGGCTCATTACTTTTAACGGCTATCTTTACCGCCCTGATTGTTTGGATTGTGGGTCTGGCTGTACCTGTCACCGCCTCTTACATTATTTGTGCCGTGATTGCGGCTCCAGCACTAATTAATCTTGGGGTGCCCGCCTTTGCCGCACACATGTTTATCTTTTACTACGCTGTTTTATCTGAGGTGTCTCCGCCAACAGCACTGTCACCCTTTGCGGCAGCGGCAATCTGTAAGGGCAATCCCTACAAAACAACGTTACAAAGCTGGAAATACGTTGCGCCAGCCATATTGGTTCCATTTATGTTCACCCTAGATAAATCCGGTGTGAGCTTGCTCCTCATGGGCTCAACCACAGCATTAGCACAAGCGAATTGGGTTGAGATTGCTTGGTCAACCTTTACAGCAATTGTGGGTATTGTTTGCCTTGCTGGTGGTTTACAAGGATGGTTTATTGAGAAAACAAATATTGTTGAACGTCTCTTAATGATCGTATCGGGTGTCGCTCTTGCCTATACATCACCCACGAGTGACATGATTGGCTTTGCCGGCTTTGCGATTGTCTTGGTCATTCAGTTCTTTAAGCACTTCAAGACAAGACCTAAACAAGCCAGCTAACTCCCTTCATTAAAAAAATAGCCAGTATTGAACTGGCTATTTTTCTTGTGCTACGGGACTACTATTTACTTACCAATCTTGCTCCAAGCAGATTTGCCAGCATATTTTTTCACAGCCGCTTCATCAAACTCAAATCCCAAACCAGGGTTTTTATGCAAGATCAGATCACCATTCTTGAACGTTAATTGCTTGTTCACTAAACGCCTGAAATTTAAGACCTGGTTGTCTGGGAAGAACTCCACAAAGCGTGCATTCGGAGTTGCAGCAACGAGTGGCGCGTGCAGATCATGAAACCAATGAGGACATACAGTGACCCCTTTGGAGTCGGCATACGCTGCAATCCGCCTAAACTCACTGATACCACCGCATACCGCCGCATCGGCTTGCAAGATGCCAGCACCGCCCGCATCCACTAGTTCTCTAAACCGCCAACGACCAACTTCAATTTCTCCGGTAGCAATCGTGATCGATGTGCTTTTAGCTAAGCGAGCATGCAAATCGATGGCATCAGGAGAGAATGGCTCTTCTAACCAATAGGGATTGTATTTCTCAAACCGGCGAACATATTCCATCGCAGTTGGAAGATCACGCCAAGCGTTGTTGGCATCAAGGGTTAGTAATATATCCTCACCGATAGCGCTGCGTGCGGCTTTCACTCGCGCCTCTTCTTCTCGTGGCGATAGGCGCCCAACTTTCATTTTGACCGCCTTGAAACCTAGTTTTACAAAAGACTCCATCTCTTTGCCCAATTTGGCGGGGGTTTTGCCTTCCAGATAGTAGCCCCCGCTTGCGTAGGCTGGAACACGGTCGTCGACGACGCAGCCCATAAACTGATGCAAGGGTAGGCCCACAGAGCGTGCATTGAGATCCCAAATAGCAGTATCCAAAATCGAGATACCTCGCATGACCGAACCAGCTCGTCCCTGGAGAATGGATTCAGCATACATATCGTTCCAGAGACCTTCACTACGATGACTATTCTGCCCAATTAGTTTGGGTGCTAAGAGCTGCTCAACCGCAGTCTTTGCAATATCACCTGCTGCAGAGCCAACGTAGCAAAAGCCAATGCCTTCAACACCCTCTCGACTTCTAACTTTAACAATGCAATAGTGTCGCTCGCTGACAGTTCGGGTCGAAAAGGAGGTTACTACATCTAAAGGGATAGGCACTGTTGCGACCTGAACAGATTCAATAATCGGCATTTTTTTCTCCTACTTAATCATCAATCAAAGAAAAATGATTGTAGCGATTATTTTCCTGTAGCTTCAGCAAGACAACGTTTCATAAAAGTATCTTTTGCAGCATCAATTAATTTACGCTGACGGGCACTGTGCTCGCACTCAGACTGTGCTTGTGCCATGCAATCTTGATAGGATACGGGTTTGGAGTTAGGGTTTGATGGATTTTGGCTTCCAGACTTCTGAGCACAAGTCTTACCCCACGCCTCCGATAAGGGGGAAAAAGAAAGAAGGGCTGCAGTCATTAAGGACATTTTCATCATCGCTACCTCCTGGTGATGGACTAGACATCATACCCAATTTACATCTAGAAAAATGGTGCAGCACCGCATAATAGTTATCCCTAAATTTTGGGATATTGGATAATCAGTCTGTGCATCAAAAAAATATCCTCAAGTCCCAAAGACCACATATTCTTTTTAACCTAGTGGGGGTGTTTTTTTCTATCTTCGTCGTCGTGCCCCTCACTAGCTCTGTAGTGAGCGCTCAAAATATTCCGGCGAGTAAAGCTGTTCAAGCGAAGGCGGTTAGCAAACAAAAAGGGATTCAGGTCAATCAACGTCAGGCAAATAAAACGGTTAAAGATACAAGCGCTTCTTTGACCGACCCTGGAACTGAAGAATATAGTCAATTTGATATTGCTCCCGACTTTAGGGTTAGCAGAGGGTGCATGCAACGTGGTTTTCGAGATAGCCGACTACCTGAAAGAATTGGTATCGAAGACCCTGAATTTTTAGATTACTTTAGAAATCAGACGGCTCGTTTTTTTAACACCATCCAAGGTTCATGCATTCCCTATGTTGCAGCATTTGGTAAACGCAATCGGCTAGAGTCACTCAGTATTATGAATGGGCCGACTCGTAACGAAAAATCGCAAATTCTTACATTCAGTATGTCGTCTTTTGGGGGATATCGCGTTCAGGAAGAAAACCTAGTCGACCAAATGCAATTCTGGACCGAAGTTCTGATTCCACTTCAAGAAGTCCTCTATGATCCCCAACGTCTTGGAGACAAATTGCCGGTAGAACTTGTTTGGGAATTAAACTCTATTGTGAAGCAGATTTATCCAGATGATTCTGGATCGATTGAGAGCACACCCATGCAGGTTCGCTTAATTGTTGATTTTGGAACCCGCGACCGTTGGGCGCAAATTTGGGCAGTAGAAATCCTCAATACCAAAACGAATCAAATTGTTGCAGATGCATTTTGGCTCAACCGCCCCGATATCCCCGGATCCTTTTTTACTTCGAGTGGTGAGTCGATCGAACGAAATTTTTGGACTAATCCACTCAGTTACCGACGAATTTCGAGAGGGGTTGGGCAAGTTTTGATTCGGTCCAGACCAAATCCGAATAATCCACAAGCACAAAATAAAGACCGGCGCTATCGAACTCATATGGGTATTGACTATGCAGCCCCAACGGGCACGCCAGTCTTTAGCGTCGCAGACGGTAAAGTGGCCTACATTGGATTTAACGGTGCCTATGGAAAGCTCATCATCATTGATCACCCTGGTAACTATCGAACCTACTATGCCCATTTAAGCAACTACAACAATGAGTTGATGGTGGGTAACGATATTCGGCGAGGGATGGAGATTGGCTATGTAGGCTCAACCGGTCGGTCAACCGGTCCCCACCTGCATTACGAGTTACGTAAGAATGGAATTTACGTTGACCCCTATAACCCAAAGATACAGTTAGATTTATGGACAATGCGGCCAAGTGATAGTGGTCAATTTACTAAACAGCTTTTATTGCTTGGTAACATTAATCCAGAATGAAGTTGCCATGTTAAAAACTCTTCGCCTTGAATCCGTCTCCTGCATCCGCGGAGGTAAGTCTTTATTTACTAATCTTGATCTAGAAATAAAGCCTGGCTCCATTTTGCGCATCTCAGGTGATAACGGCTCGGGTAAGTCCAGCCTCTTGCGTATTCTGTGCGGACTTCTACCCCCTCAAGCAGGAAAGGTAGTTTGGGGTGACCAATTGATCCATGAAGATCGCGATCAATTTCATAGTGAACTAATTTATCTGGGTCATATTCCTGCTTTAAAAGCAGATTTCACTGCGATTGAGAACTTGATGAGTCTTGCGCTCCTTAGTGGTCAATCGATTACAGCGGAAGAGGCCTTG
>DENG01000013.1:2190-5719 GCA_002359975.1 Polynucleobacter sp. UBA2650 | reverse complement strand
CCAGGCTGATGTGATGGCATATCCAAGTGCGCCCTCCGCGCCCTGATGTAAAGATTGTCCGCCATTCGTTTTGCTGATACCTCCAGAGAGGGCTTGGTTGACGATCTGATTACTAAAGTCCATCCGGAATGCTGCCCCCTCATACGTCCATTTCTGGGCTTGACCACGAAAGCCAAACTCGATGTTCATAGATCGTTCTGCATCTAATTTCTGGTCAACACCATCGCCACTAATTGCCGCAGAAATCATGGCCGGAGCAAATCCTTTATAAACACTGGAGTAAAGCTGTAGCTCCGGTGCTAACTGCCATGTAGCTCCAATACCAGGAACAAGCTCAGTGTTATTTGCTTGCCCCTGTACACCATTCATTTCATTTTTACGGTTCTGGCGATAAGACTCTACGCGAACCCCTGGGGTGACTGCAAACTGATCTGTGAACAAAAACCGATTTTGTAAATAAAGGGCAACTGCCTTAGCATCATTATTTTCATTACCAGTGATTACTCCAGTTCGCGCCCTAGGGCCCGCATTTGAGCGCTCTGTTTTATTGCTCATGGTTTCTGAATGAAGGCGTACACCAATTTCCGACTCATTTTGAATACCAAAGGCTTGGTAATTAGTAAACAATCGAGAATCAATTCCCAACATATCAAAATTACGATTGCGACCTGTCACGCAGTATGCTGTGCCTCCACAATCTACAAAACTAGTTCCCTGTCTAGTTTTCGAGGCAACATCCCTACGCCAGAAATTACGCTCTAATTGGCTCCAATACATCAAGGTTTTGAGCTTCGTACTTGTATCTATTTCTAACTCATGATTGATATCAAATGAAGTTCGATTACTTAAAAATTGATCATCGGGTGCTGGATTTTTTGTTGGCGTATGAATAAATTCATCAGGTCTTAGGCCCACATAAGAGGTATTAATTTCATTTTCATAGCGTGTTAATTTAAGACCTAACCATTGGCTTTGTCCAATCGCCATACCTCCTTTTACCAAAATATCATTCATTCGGTAGCCATTATTTCGAAAACCATTTGCCTCCGATGTAATTAAATTAATTCCTCCACCCATACTTTTTTGTTCTGAGGACGTACCCGCTTCGAGCTCAAGCAATCTATACCCATGAGATCCAAGCTTTCCCTTCACAATCCCATCTTTAAGGGGTGTTTTACTCTGATAGTTAATTACTCCTCCGATGGTATTGGGTCCATATCGGAGTCCTGTGGCGCCCTTTAAAACCTCGATACTAGAAATACGCTCTACCGGTGGACTGTAGTAGCTGGCATTTGATAAAAATAAACTGGGTTGGATTGGTGCCCCATCTTCTAAGATGAGTACCTTTGTACTACGATTTGGACTGAGGCCACGAATCCCAATATTGGGGATGGCGCCATACCCCTCTTCATCCCGTGCATTAACACCAGGCACAATTTTTAAGGCATCCTGAAGAGAGGCGGGCTGGATCATTTCCATCTCTTCTGGGCTAATGATATCAATAGCCCCGGGTATTGAAGATGCCCCTCCTTCTTGTCGATCGATCACATTAATACTGGGAAGTTCTATCTCTTTAGCCATCAATGGTGAGTGAGCGTAGCCCATGGCACCAATTAATAAAGAGACAAAAAGACGATTTTTCATATACAAGCTCCAATAGTTGAAATAAAAATTGGCTGGCTATTTGCATATGAAAATGCTGTGGCTGGCTGTTAGTAGAAATTAAATTTATTTGGTCAAGACAAGCTTTCCTAATTTAGTGATACGTAATTGATAAATAAGACCCTCGTGTTCAATATGAAGGCATTTTGCTTGACCCAGCAAAAGAAAGCTTGAAATCTGCCGCACTGCATTAACTGGCTCTAAAGAAAATGGATTTTCACCCTTGCGACGAAACTCTGCTTGAGACTGATTCATCATTCGCCAGTTAAACGAAAGCGAATGGGAATTCGATAGCATCGTAAGGATGAGCGTTGTATACGATTCTTCAATAACTCCTTCCAATGCTTTACCGCATCTAGGGCTGATTGATCCAAGCGGTGATAGCCAGAGCTTTTATCAATAGTTACTACATTACTTCTGCCACCAGACCCCATGCAACTTCTTACCCAAACATCCCCTTGCTCTCTTAGACGTTTACTTAATAAGGGGTAATGCGGCTTCGGAATATCGCTTATCTCGTCCATCTGAATATCAAATTCTCCAAACTCAATATTTTTAGAGCTCCCTAAATGAACTGTTTGAGTTTGTAACTCCTCGAGAGTCTTAATGCTTGTTTTCTCTGCAAAATCTTTTTCACTCACCGATTTACTTTCTTGGGTAGCTTTCGTTTTATTTGACGGCGCTCTCTCTGAGAGCTTAACTTTTATAAGCCTATACATAGAAGGCTCTGCATACTTTTCTTTGTAATCAATTAGCCAATATATCAATCCACAATGAATAGTAAAAACGGTCAGAAAAGTAAGTATCAGAGATCTATGCAATCTCATCGAGTCATTTCTGATTACTTAAATCCAACCTTATCCAAGATTCGTTGTGCAGCTACTTGATTACGCCCAATAGCAGCCACCGAGACCTTCTCGACTTGATAAGGTCCTAAGGCTTTCAGGGCTGGGTTATCTACTTTCACTGAGGCCACTGCAGGCCATTCATTATTGCCATCTGCCAAATAGATCTGCGCAGCATCGCTAGCCAAATACTCCAAAAATAGGACAGCGGCTTTTGGGTTAGGGGCATTTTTGGCTAAGCCGCCTCCAGAGATATTGATATGAACTCCGCCAGCATTTTGGTTGGGCCAAATGTGACCAATCTTAGAGATGACCGCAACATCCTCTGGTTTTGTGGAGCGCATTAAGCGAGCAAGATAGTAAGAATTTGTTAGAGCAACGCCACACTCCCCCGAGGCTACTGCTTTGATTTGATCAGTATCGCCTCCCTTTGGTGCGCGAGCCATGTTAGCCACCATGCCCTTGGCCCATTGCTCTGTAGCTACCGATCCATCACGCTCAATCAATGCGCCTACTAAAGACAGCATATAGGGGTGAGAACCTGAGCGCGTACAGACCTTACCTTTATTCATAGGGTCGGCAAGTTTTTCATAGGTATTCACATGTTGTGGATCGATACTGGCTTTGTTATACACAATGACGCGGGCACGGGTTGAGAACCCAAACCAAGTAATACCATCGGCATCTGCTTTGGCCCGTAAATTAGCTGGAATACGCTGATCTAATATCTTCGATTGAATAGGTCTAAATAAGCCATTGACTTGGGCACGCCAAAGTCGTGCAGCATCAACCAATAAAATAACATCTGCTGGGCTTCTTGAGCCCTCACTGTTTAAACGCTCTAACAGGGCGTTGTCATCGGCCTCAATGCGATTAATCTTAATTCCTGTTGACTTCGTAAAGTTAGCGTACAAAGCCTCGTCCGTTTGGTAATGACGAGCAGAATATAGATTTAGCTCTTTATTTGGTTCTGCGGCATATCCGCCGGTTAAGAGAGTAAGCGATAAGGCAATGCTGAAAAA
>DENG01000013.1:1045-2106 GCA_002359975.1 Polynucleobacter sp. UBA2650 | reverse complement strand
ACTGGTAAAAGTCCAACTAATACAATGCTTAAGGCTGGTAGCGCAAGCTCAGAAAGTCGCTCGTCAGCAGCCAGCTGATAGGTGGCGACTGCCAAGGTATCAAGGTTAAAGGGCCGCAATAGCAAGGTAGCAGGCAACTCTTTCATCACATCAACAAACACAAACAGTAAAGCTGTCAGCACGCTACGGCGCAGTAATGGCAAATGAATTCTACGAATCATTTCCCACGGTTTTGCTCCCAGAAGTGCGGCCGTTCCATCCATCGCTGGAGTAATTCGGGTTAATCCAGTTTCAATACTTTGCAAGCCAGAAGATAAAAAACGTATTAGATAGGCATAAATCAAAACAGCAACGCTCGCCGACATAAACCATGCAATATCAAGCAATCCCATCAATGACAAGATTCCAACACCCAATACAGCTCCGGGTAGCGCATAGCCAACCGTTAGAACGCGATTGACCCCCCGCAGTATTTTGCTTTGACTCAGGCGCGCAGCATAAGCAAGAAATATGGCACAAATCACTGCTAGGATTGCAGTGAGCGCGGATAGTCCTAAAGAATTCTTGAGCCAAGAAAAATAGCGTGGATCGATACTGAAGCTCTCACTCATGAGCAGGTGAAGCAATACCCACATGGGCAATATAAATGCTGAGAATAAAGTGACCCCACAAAAGGAAGATGCATAGAATGCATGTGATCCCTTTAAGCGTTTTGGTATTGGTGGCTGAGTATTGGTATTACCTAAGGCATAACGCTGACGAGAACGATTATGTTGTTCCCAATAAAATACGATGAGCACAAAAGCCAACAACATGAGCGATAAGTGCACAGCAGCAATTCGGTCCCCAAAGGAAAGCCACGCTTTAAAGATACCGGTTGCAAAAGTCTGTAAACCAAAATACGAGACCGCCCCAAAATCTGCCAGGACCTCCATCAATGCCAAAGCAATGCCGGTAAAGATAGCAGGTCTTGTCATCGGTAGCACTAGACGAATAAAGGCCTCAACACTGCTGTAACCCAATGTTTCTGCTGCCTCCATCAGACGCGCACTTCGATCTAA
>DENG01000013.1:0-952 GCA_002359975.1 Polynucleobacter sp. UBA2650 | reverse complement strand
AAACTATCACGCATCATGGTTTGCAAAGGTCCTGAGAACTGCAAAAAGTCGACAAAGAGATAGGCCATCACATAGGTGGGCACTGCCAAGGGCAGAATAAGCGCCCACTCGAATGCTTTCTTACCTGGAAATTGATAGTTTGCGACTAACCAGGCATTACCCACCCCTAGAATAAAGACGCCAATACCAACACCAAAACTTAATAAAACTGTCGTGACAACATAGTCATTTAAGACATAGTTCCACAGATGAAAAAGCGTACTTCCTCCTATTTCTCCTAATTCGGCAGAAGATAAAGGCTGACCTGTTCCAAAAAAAATGGGTAATAGCAAGCCAATCATCGGCAATGCCAAAAACAGGGAAAGGAGAATTGCAGTAGCGCGCATTAAATGGAGATCTGTGGGGGTCTTATCTGCTATTTGTACAGTATTTGTGAATTTAAGCAATTCAATGAGAAAATTATAGGGATGAATTCCAATCCAACCCTAATTTCTCTTGAAAACATCGCTATTCAGTTTCCGCGGCAAGATGGTTCTGGCATCCTAGAAATTGTGAAGGGGCTTAGCTTTAGCCTGCCCCAAGGTGATATTGCCTGCCTACTGGGCCCGTCTGGCTGTGGTAAATCAACCGTTTTGCGCGCTATTTGTGGCTTTGAACCCTTGCAAATGGGTGAGATCAAGATTCATGGCAAAACGGTTAGCTCAAAGAATATGCGCATTCCCCCTGCCGATCGTAAGGTTGGCATGGTCTTTCAAGACTTTGCCCTTTTTCCTCACCTCACCGTTCTTGAAAATGTGATCTTTGGTTTGCGTGAGGGCTCCATCAGTGCACGTAAACAAACGGGGATGCAATGGTTAGAGCGAGTATCCTTGCAAGACAAAGCAGCGGCCTACCCTCATGAGCTTTCGGGAGGACAGCAGCAACGGGTTGCCTTGGCAAGAGCAATGGCACC
>DENG01000044.1 GCA_002359975.1 Polynucleobacter sp. UBA2650 | reverse complement strand
CCGCTTTCTCAGTATTGTCTCGAGTAATCTCGATGAGTTCTTTGAAATCCGCATGGCAGGTATTAAAGAGCAACTGATCGATAACCCCGTTAAAGTAGGTTCCGATGGCAGAACCATTGCGCAGAGTTACGATCTTGTATCGCAACAAGCCCATGCACTAGTAGACCGGCAATACAAACTCTACCAACAGGTACTGCTACCGAATCTGAAGAAGGCTGGTATTGAATTTTTGTTAACGGAACATTGGTCTAGTGCCCAACGATCGTGGGCGGAAGATTTCTTCAAAGAAGAATTATTACCCCTACTAACCCCGATTGCTCTAGACCCAGTTCACCCGTTCCCCCGAGTAATCAATAAGAGTTTGAACTTTGTGGTGCAGCTGCATGGAAATGATGCCTTTGGACGCAAGGCAAACCTAGCGGTAGTCCAAGCGCCGCGCGCTCTCCCTCGTCTTGTGAAAGTGCCCAAACGCTTATGTGGCGATACCGAGGCATTCGTATTTTTATCCTCATTCATTCAGGCCTTTGTCTATCAATTATTTCCGGGAATGGAAGTGCTTGGTTGTTATCAGTTCCGGGTCACCCGAAACTCAGATTTGTTTGTGTCAGATGATGAGGTTACCGACCTCCGTAAGGCTTTGCAAGGTGAGCTACCTTCGCGTCATTTGGGCGATGCTGTTCGTTTGGAAGCCAATATTAATATTCCGGATGATCTATTGCAACGGCTATGCAAAGAAAATAATCTTGATTTGCGAGACTGCTACCGGGTCAATGGTCCGGTGAACTTGGTGCGCTTAGCCCAGTTACCCGATCTAGTTGATAAGCCCAAATTAATCTTTACACCCTATGTGCCCGCGTTCCCCTTCAAACACCATCACAATACGTTTGCAAATTCTTATTTTGAGCGAATTAAGCGCGCTGATATCTTGTTGCATCATCCGTATGAGAGTTTTGAGCCCGTTCTAGAGCTCTTGCGTGAAGCAGCCAAAGATCCGGATGTCTTAGCGATTAAACAAACAGTCTATCGCACGGGAGATAAATCCCCCGTCATGGAGGCGCTCATCGAGGCTGCACAAAATGGTAAAGAGGTTACTGTTGTTCTTGAACTTTTAGCCCGCTTTGATGAGCAAACCAATATTAACTGGGCAGCCAAGCTAGAGGAAGTTGGTGCGCACGTTGTCTATGGTGTGGTGGGTCATAAATGCCACGCCAAGATGCTGTTAATTGTTCGTAAAGAGAAAATCAATAAATCGGGTAAGACCAGTTTGGTGCGTTATGCTCATTTGGGTACCGGTAACTACCACCCCCGTACTGCCAAGCTCTACACCGACTTTGGCTTAATGACCTGCGATCCCCACCTCACAAAAGATATCCATCACGTCTTTCAGCAGCTAACAGGCACTGGGATGCAACTGGAAACCCGAGAGATTTGGGAGGCGCCCTTTACGATGCTTGAGCAACTTGTTCATCATATTCGTATTGAGACCAAGGCTGCAAAACAAGGTAAAAAGGCGCGCATCATTGGAAAAATGAATGCCCTCCTTGAGCCCACCATCATAGAAGAGTTATATAAAGCCTCCCAGGCAGGCGTGCAAATTGATCTCATTGTGCGTGGCGTCTGCGCCTTGCGCCCTGGAGTCAAAGGTCTTTCTGAGAATATTAAAGTGCGCTCCATTGTGGGTCGCTTTTTAGAGCACCATCGTATTTATTATTTCTATGCCGGTGGCGACGAGGTCTTATACCTCTCCAGCGCCGATTGGATGGAACGCAATCTATTGCGCCGAGTTGAAGTTGCCTTTCCGGTAAAAGATATCCAACTCAAACAACGAGTTATCCAAGAAGGTTTAATGATTTTGCTCAAAGACAATGCCTCTGCTTGGTTGATGAAAGCCGATGGCAGTTATGTCATGAGCAAAACCCGACTCAATCAAGAACCGCTTATCGGACAGATTGAATTACTTAAGAAGTTCTCGCGGGTGGAAAGCGCAAGGTAAAAGTGCTACCCCGACCGGGGGTACTCTCAATCACCAAATTGGCTTGATGGCGATTGGCGACATGCTTCACAATGGCCAGTCCCAAACCAGTGCCGCCAGTTTCTCGCGACCGACTGCGATCGATTCGATAAAAGCGCTCAGTTAAGCGCGGAATATGCTCAGGTGATATGCCAGGACCAGTATCCGTGACCGAAAATTCACCTTCGCCAGCAGCATTGACCGACCACGTCACGCTCACAGAACCAACATTCGGTGTATAACGAATGGCATTGGAGACCAAATTACTAAAAGCCGACAAGACCTCGCGTTCCTCTCCTAATAAATTACAGGGGGTCTTAAGATCAAAGTTAAGGGAGTGCTTTCCTTGAGATAGCGCATAGGCATCGTTTTTGATCAACGACATCAAATAACTCATTGAAATGCTATTCATGGGGGCGGGTTGTGTGTTGGCCTCTAGATTAGCTAGGGTCAACAAATCCTCCACTAAGTTTTTCATCCTTTTACCCTGATCCATCATCATGTCAAGGTATTGAGCTTTCTGCTCAGAAGGTAACTCTAGGGTTTGAACTGTTTCTAAAAAACCCATCATGACAGTTAATGGCGTGCGCATCTCATGCGACACATTCGCCACAAAATCACGGCGCATGGCTTCTGCCTTACTGAGATCGGTAATATCCTGAATAAGAATTAGGCGTCGATTTTCAGAGAATGGGAACACTTGCAGTCGCAAAATGAGGCTTGAGGCACTGCCCATTTTTTCAAGAACAACGGGTTCCTCGTACTGACGGCTCATCATATACTGGACAAATTCGGGCTTACGCACGATGTAATGAATTCGTTGGAGAGCATCGCGCTTGAACTGAAGCCCCAAAAACTGTTCAGCAATCGCATTACACCACTCGATTTGATCTTGNNCCATTGGGGGATGCCTGAAATGCCTCAATAAATCGTTTATGTTGGCGCTCTATCTGTTCAATATCCTTGCGCAGACCTGTAATGATGCGTTGTAAACGAAAGAAAATTTCTGACCAGGCAGGTCCAAAGCCAGACAAGCTTGAAACCCCCGCCCCTTTGGCAAACACATCAAG
>DENG01000066.1:1504-2847 GCA_002359975.1 Polynucleobacter sp. UBA2650 | reverse complement strand
ATTAATGCCCGCGCCTCGGCTGGTACTAAATAGTGGGCTAGATCAAAAAGCCCGGCACCGGTTTTAGGCCCAATCAGCCAGACAGCCAAAACAGCGGCCACTAGCAATGCAAGCATCGATTGACCCCATCGCTGTAAGGCCGCCAAAAGATCCAGCTTGTGAAGATCTAGAACTTGCAACTTGTCAAAAATATATTGGTTCATTCTCAGGGTCACACTGCATTACAAAGAAATATCTGTTTAGATATTCAGTTATATTGCAACGCAACATTTATTAAACATGTGGCATCTTAGGAATCCCTATATAACCTGTCAAGCATAAAGAAGTGTATTTTTATTACTTTTATACGCAGTAATCAGTTAAAACCCTAATATGATGCAGTGCTGTAAATTTAATATTCATTTAATTCATAAGCTTAGAGTGGTTAGTCATCACTTATTCCTCATCATGAAAAACACCAAATTGCCGGAGTTATTTTCATAATTTGAAAGAAAAAATGTCTATTTAAAACTACCTATAGGATGTCAATTCCACCTTACCTACTACCGCTAGTGGTACTTATGTTTTTATATTAGCTATACAGAGAACAATAAATTAATAGGTAATTGGGACTTTCAGATTGCAATCGATTTGGATGAAATGAGTTCTCTGTCCTTGAAAGCCAAGGTATTACACTTGAAAACTTATCCATAATTACTCAACGAGACCGCCTAGCCATGAACGCCCCAGAATCGATTGCTAACCCCGCCACGCTTCTTAAAAATCCCGCCCTATTTAGGCAAGATGCCCTGATCAATGGNNGGCCAGAACCTGGCATTAGTAGCCAACCTCAACACTGCCGATGCCCATGAGGCCATCCAAGCCGCTGATATAGCCTTGCCCGCATGGCGGAGCAAAGTTGCCAAAGAGCGCGCTGGGATTATGCGTAAATGGTTTGAATTAATTTTGGCTAACGCCGATGATCTAGCAACCCTGATGACATTGGAACAGGGCAAGCCTCTGGTGGAGGCTAAAGGAGAGGTTGTATACGGGGCCTCTTTTGTGGAATGGTTTGCTGAGGAAGCCAAACGCGTAATGGGGGCCATACCCTCAAGCACCTGGGGCGATAAACGCACCATCGTCCTTAAACAAGCGATTGGGGTTTGTGTGGCCATTACTCCCTGGAACTTTCCAATTGCCATGATCACTCGCAAAATTGCGCCAGCCATGGCAGCGGGTTGCACGATCGTGATTAAACCTGCTGAGCAAACCCCCCTATCAGCCTTGGCAATTGCCTACCTAGCCCAACAGGCCGGGGTTCCCGATGGGGTGATTAATATCGTGACCGCAGACTCAGAACAATC
>DENG01000066.1:1119-1460 GCA_002359975.1 Polynucleobacter sp. UBA2650 | reverse complement strand
GGTCGCATCTTAATGGCCCAATCTGCGCCTACGATCAAGAAACTAGCTCTAGAGTTAGGTGGTCACGCGCCATTTATTGTGTTTGACGATGCTGATATTGATGCTGCGGTGGCGGGTGCAATGGTCTCTAAATATCGCAATGCAGGCCAAACCTGTGTATGCGCCAACCGTTTCTATGTTCACAAAAAGGTCCATGATATTTTTGTGGAAAAGCTGGCGACAGCTACTAAATCGATCAAGATTGGTAATGGTCTTGAACAAGGGATCTCACAAGGCCCTCTGATTGATCAACAGGCCATTGAGAAAGTAGAACGGCATGTGGCCGATGCACTCAGCAAAGG
>DENG01000066.1:0-1012 GCA_002359975.1 Polynucleobacter sp. UBA2650 | reverse complement strand
CCGGTGGCTCCAGTTATTCCTTTTGAGAGCGATGAGGATGTCGTGAAACTAGCGAATAGCAGTCAATTTGGATTGGCTTCTTACTTCTATAGCAGGGATATTGGTCGTATTTGGAAGATCGCTGAGGCCCTTGAATTTGGGATGGTGGGTGTTAATACCGGTCTGATCTCAAACGAAGTGGCCCCATTTGGTGGAGTAAAACAATCCGGTCTAGGTCGGGAGGGAAGCTCTTGGGGCATTGATGAGTACCTCGAAATGAAATACGTTTGTATTGGGCTATAAAGAGTTATCTCTTTTGATAGAGTAAATCCCAAACCCCGTGGCCCAATTTAAGGCCACGATTCTCAAACTTAGTGATGGGTCGATAAGCGGGCCGCTCCACATAGCCAGCGTGCGGCTTGGCTAAGTGTTCGTGGCTAAATACTATTCCACCGATTTCTTGCTCGGCATTGCTGAGTTCTATTGCTTCTAGTAACACCAACTGCTTAGAGCTATTTTCGAGCTTAGGGTGTTGATTTAGAACTAGCAACATTTGCTCGGCATAGTGATGCCAATCTGTTGCCAAATGAATATACCCACCACTTTTAAGACGTGACACCAAAAGAGTAATAAAGTCTTCTTGAATTAAGCGACGCTTATGATGTCGCTTCTTATGCCAAGGATCCGGAAAGAATATATGCACGCCATCCAAAGACTCTCTAGCAATCATGTGCTCCAACACCTCGACCGCATCGTGCTGAATCAGGCGAAGATTACTTAACTGCAACTCGCCAATTTTCTTAAGCAATGCACCTACGCCAGGCTCGTGTACCTCAATGCCTAGAAATACATCTTGGGGTCGAACCTGAGCAATATGGGCTGTGGATTCGCCCATCCCAAAACCAATCTCAAGAATACGCTGCGGTAATTGATATTGATCTGGGCTTGACAATGAATCAAAAATAGACCAATCAAATAACTTACCATCAAAAGGAAGCAGAAATTGAGGGGCTAACTCATTCATTGCCCTAGA
>DENG01000053.1:13621-20505 GCA_002359975.1 Polynucleobacter sp. UBA2650 | reverse complement strand
CTCTTCCCACCGTTTCATCGAGCGTGCCATTTGGTCTTCTATTTGAGTCAGCTCATTTTTAAGGGTAACGATAAGGTGTGCATCCCCTTTGTAGATCTCCGGGTTTGCCAATTGTTCACTTAAGACCAATTGCTTTTTTTCTAATTGCTCAATCTGATTAGGCAGCTTATCTAATTCTGCTTTCTCTTTATTGCTCAACTTACTCTTCGTGACGCTTTGTTTTACTTCTGACTTGCTCTCTGACTTGCTCTCTGACTTTTTGTCTTCTTTGCTAGCCGTTTTATTGACGGTACTTGCCGTGTTTGCCTGTGTTAACGCATCAAAGCGTTTCTTTTGGATCCTGTAGTCCTCATAGCCACCCTCGTACTCTTGCCACTTACCATCGCCCTCATAGGCAATCATGCTAGTAACAACGTTATCNNAGTTGCTCGAGTAGATCTAAGGTATCAATATCTAAATCATTGGTTGGCTCATCGAGTACTAAGACATTGGCTGGTCGAGCAAAGAGTCTGGCAAGCAAAAGGCGGTTGCGCTCCCCGCCCGATAAGGTACTAATCGGCGAGTTGGTTCGCTCGGGCGCAAATAAGAAGTCGCCTAAATAGCTCTTCACGTGCTTACGATTGCCATTAATCTCAATCCACTCGCTACCCGGACTAATAAAGTCCTCAAGAGTAGCCTCTAGATTTAAACCTTCGCGCATCTGATCAAAGTAAGCGACCTCAATCCGCGTTCCCATGGTTGCAATTCCGCTATCGGGCTGGATGACTCCTAAAATCAGTTTGAGTAAGGTTGTCTTGCCAGCACCATTAGGACCCAAGAGCCCAACCTTATCCCCTCGCAAAATGGTTGCTGTAAAGTTTTGCACAATCGGCTTTTGATAGGATTTACTGACGTTTTGTAAGTCAGCCACGATCTTGCCGCTACGATCCCCGGATGAGATGGCAAGCTTGATCTGGCCCATCGCATTGCGGCGTTGTGCTCTTAGAGTACGTAGCTTCTCAAGTCGAGCTATACGTCCTACGCTCCGTGTTCGCCGCGCTTCCACACCCTTACGCACCCAAACTTCTTCTTGTGCTAGTAATTTATCGGCTCGGGCATTTGCTAAAGACTCTGCATTGAGTTCTTGTTCTTTTACCTTCTCGTAACTGGAGTAATTTCCAGGGTAGCTGCGTAATATCCCGCGATCGAGCTCGACAATACGCGTAGCAACATGATCTAAGAAGGCCCGATCATGGGTAATGAAGATAATTGCACCCGTATAGGCGTTTAAGAGTTCCTCTAGCCACTGAATCGAATCCAAATCAAGATGGTTAGTTGGTTCATCGAGGAGCAAGACATCAGGCATGGTGACTAGGGCCTGCGCAAGCGCAACCCGTTTTTTAGTACCCCCAGAAAGCTGTCCAATCGTTTGATTAGCATCGAGGTGTAAACGGTCTAAGCTTTCGCTAACGCGTTGCTCCCAGTTCCAGCCGCCTTGAGCGTCCAGCTGCGATTGCAGTTGATCTAAGCGCTCATGATTGGATTCATCCCACTCGCCCTCTGAAAGTGCTTCGTACTCTTCGCGCAAGGCCTTGACCTGAGCCAGACCTTCAGCAGCTGCCTCAAAAACTGTGTGCTCGGTCTGCAAAATAGGTTCTTGGGCTACATAGGCTATGCGTAGATTCTGTTGATACTGCAAGAGGCCATCATCGAGCTTCTCAAGGCCAGCGAGGATCTTTAGCAATGATGACTTCCCTGTGCCATTGCGTCCAATTAGGCCAATGCGCTCTCCACTTTCTAGGGAAAAGGCTGTGCGATCGAGTAAGGGGACATGCCCAAAGGCTAACTTGCCCTCGGTGAGTGTGATGAGTGCCACTATGAACCCACTCTCTTTGAATGAACCAAGCCAGAGGCGCTAGCCAAGGGGAGAAATAAGCTTTGCCCCTGATGCGAGAGGCTCATAAAACCATGGTGCCGATAAAACTGGATAGCCTCATGATCTTTTGCGTCAACAATCAAGGCAAATGCGGTAATTTCCGAACGGCAGGCACGAGTGAGAGCATCAGCAAGCAAGGCACTCCCAAGCCCTTTCTGACGATGGCTTTTATCTACCGCTAGCCTGCCCATACGAACTGCAGGCACCGCCGCATAGCGGGGCAATTTCTTTTGAATAGCACTGGGTAGTTGATCTAACAAAACCGATGCTGACGCAAGGGTGTAATAAGCCAATAGTTGCCGTTGGGAATTGAGTGCCATAAAGCAGGCACTCACCCTTCGCCGAATATCTTGCGAAGCTTGCTCCCGAATGTAGCGATCAAGGGGCATGGAGCCACTTTGAAACTGCTCACGGCTGATCGCCGCATCAAATGGAACAATGGTCAGCGACACAGTGTTAAAACGCGCTGGACTTTAGTAATTTTTGGCGTCGGTCAAATGCTTTCTTTAATGCTGCATTTGGCTTGGCGGGCTCCATCAAAGCATTCACAAAACGTGTTTGGTTCTCTTGGTTTAGGCGAATAATTTCTGACTGCTCTATCGCTGCAACGGCAGCCTCTTGGACAGCAGAAACAATAAAGTCAGTCATGGTGCGTCCTTGTAGCTCTGCGGCACGCTTTAGTAGGGCATGCAAATCATTGCTAATGCGCGCCTCGAGGCGAGCAACGGATGGAGCGGGTATAGAAGCAAGAGTGCGGGTGCTTGGCATTCGTAAATTATACGGCACTTTGCCGTATAATGAGCGATTCTTTTTTGCTGTCTTGTCCATTCATTCCGTAGGTTGTTTATCAATAATTCTTCCAACCCATCCCCAAATGATTCGGTCCTTGCCGAAGTCGCCCGGCGTCGTAGTTTTGCCATCATCTCGCACCCTGATGCAGGTAAGACTACGCTCACGGAGAAGCTTCTCCTCTATGCAGGTGCCATTCAGATTGCGGGGAGTGTAAAGGCTCGTAAAGCCAGCCGTCACGCAACCTCGGATTGGATGGAGATTGAAAAGCAACGTGGTATCTCGGTAGCGAGCTCTGTCATGCAGATGGAGTATCGCGATGCGATTATTAACTTACTGGATACCCCTGGTCACCAAGATTTTTCAGAGGACACTTATCGGGTGTTAACGGCGGTTGATTCCGCCTTAATGGTGATCGATGCGGCCAATGGTGTGGAGCCACAAACCCGTCGCTTAATAGATGTATGTCGTGCTCGGCATACGCCACTAGTCACCTTTATTAACAAGATGGATCGTGAGGTTAAAAGACCTCTTGATTTGATGGATGAGATTGAAACTGCACTAGGGATGTCGGTAGTACCTTTTACCTGGCCAGTGGGCATGGGTAAATCCTTTGCGGGTGTGATTGATATCGTCAATCATCAGATGCGCCTCTTTAAGGCAGGTGAAGATCGTGTGACCGAAGACTCCAATACGGTCCTTGCTTTGGATGACCCATCCCTTAAAGAACGTTTTGGGAGCGCTTTTGAAGAGGCTCTTGCCGAAGTAGATTTAGTTAAAAACGCCATGCCCGCCTTTGATCGGAATGAGTTCTTGGCGGGTCGTCAATCGCCAGTATTTTTTGGCTCAGCCATTAATAACTTTGGGGTGCGTGAGATCTTAAATACTTTGGTTGACCTTGCCCCCGCGCCTGGATCGCGCCATGCGATTCAGCGTGAGGTCAAGCCCGATGAGAAAAAATGCTCAGCCGTAGTCTTTAAGATCCAAGCCAATATGGATCCGGCGCACCGTGATCGTGTAGCCTTCTTGCGGATTTGTTCAGGTCATTTTCAGCGCGGTATGAAGTTAAAGATTGTGCGCAATGGTAAAGAGATCCGCACCAATAATGCCCTTTCCTTTCTATCACAGCGGCGTGATATTTTGGATGAGGCCTTCCCTGGCGACATTATTGGCTTACCCAATCATGGGCTCTTGCATTTAGGTGACACTCTGACCGAAGGTGAGTCTTTGCAATTTACCGGTCTACCCTTTTTTGCTCCCGAGATCTTTCGCATGGTCGAGGCCGCTGACCCCATGCGCAATAAACAATTACGTACAGGTCTTTTACAACTTGGTGAAGAAGGTGCTATTCAGGTCTTCAGGCCGCTTACAGGTGGAACGATGCTCTTAGGGGCTTTTGGGCAATTGCAATTCGAGGTAGTTGCCCATCGACTACAAACTGAATATGGTGCAGAGGTGCGACTACTACCCGCGCGTTACAACATGGCGCGCTGGGTGAGCTCCGATGATCCAGTTGCCCTAAAAAAGTTTATTACCGAGAACAGTCACCGAATGGCTGAGGATGTGGTGGGTGCATCGGGATTTCTGGCGGCACATAAATCTGAGCTCGATGTTGCCAAGCAGCGCTGGGAAATGATTGAATTTCATGCGCTGCGTGAGCATGCGGGCCTGATTTATCAGACAGAGATGTAACGATGTCTAATACGCGCATTTGTTTTGTCCGTCATGGTGAGACCAACTGGAACGCAGAGCGGCGGATGCAAGGTCATATTGATATTCCACTCAATGCCAACGGTATTTCTCAGGCCGAGCGTCTTGCTAACGCCCTTATACGAGTTAAGCACTCCTTTGATGTCATTTACTCGAGTGATTTAGAAAGAGCCTTGCATACAGCCAATGCTGTGGCTAGAGCACTATCTTTGGATGTACAAATTACTCCACGACTGCGAGAGCGCAATGTCGGCAAATTGCAAGGACTCCTATTAGCAGAGGCCCCTGTTTTGCTGCCAGAGATTTGGCAAAGGCACATTGCTCGTGAGCTCGATCATGATTTAGGGGGCGGCGAGAGCATTCGTACTTTTCATCAACGGATGCAAGACATTCTTGAACTATTTTTGAATGAGCATCGTGGGCAATCAGTCTTAGCAGTGAGTCACGGCGGCTCACTCGATATGATCTACCGCATCGTCACCCAGCAAGCTTTAGATGCTGAGCGCGTTGCCGTGGTACCCAATACCTCACTCAATTGGATTACACACGATGGTTCTACCTGGAGCGTTGAATGCTGGGCGGATACTAGCCACCTGAGCGAGAGTGCTCTGGATGATATTGAGATCTAATCTTGATGCTGGGTGGCTAGCAAATCTAAAGCAATAGCCTCAGCCACTTTAATACCATCAATCCCAGCAGACATAATGCCGCCAGCATAGCCTGCACCCTCGCCTGCTGGGTACAGTCCTTGCGTATTAATACTTTGGTAATTTGGTCCACGTTTAATTTGCAAGGGTGATGAGGTGCGGGTTTCCACCCCCGTTAAGACCGCATCGTGCATTGAGAAACCTTTGATTTTCTTCTCAAAGGCAGGGATGGCCTCACGTATCGCCTCAATGGCATAGGCAGGCAAACTCTCTGCCAAATCGGTAAGATGCACACCGGGTTTATAGGAGGGTATTACTGAGCCAAACTCGGTCGAGGTCTTGCCTTGTAAAAAATCACCGACGAGCTGTCCAGGCGCCTCGTAATTTGAGCCACCTAATGTGAATGCTTTGGATTCGATCTGCCGTTGAAACTCGATCCCAGCAAGCGGTCCTCCGGGGAAGTCGTCTGGCGTAATTCCCACCACAATTCCGGCATTGGCATTGCGCTCGTTGCGGGAGTATTGGCTCATGCCATTGGTCACCACGCGATTAGACTCCGAGGTGGCAGCTACCACCGTTCCTCCGGGGCACATGCAAAAACTATAGACCGAACGCCCATTTTTGGCGTGATGCACTAGCTTGTAATCAGCCGCCCCAATGAGAGGGTTACCCGCATGCGGCCCTAAACGGGTGCGATCAATTAAAGACTGTGGATGCTCAATCCGAAAGCCTACTGAAAAGGGCTTCGCTTCCATATACACACCGGCATCATGCAAGGTTGCAAAGGTATCCCGGGCACTATGGCCTAAGGCAAGTACCACATGATCGGCCTCTAAAAAATCGCCGCTCTCCAAATGAATGCCTTGAAGTACATGATTGGAAATCTCAAAGCCCGTGACCTTTTGGCCAAAGCGTACTTCACCACCTAACTCAATAATCTCCTTGCGCATTTTTTCGACAACCCCCACTAAACGAAAGGTACCAATATGCGGTTTAGAAACATACAGAATCTCTTCGGGGGCGCCTGCTTTAACAAACTCCTGCAAGACTTTGCGACCATGAAACTTTGGGTCTTTCACCTGACTCCATAATTTGCCGTCGGAGAAGGTCCCCGCTCCACCCTCACCAAATTGCACATTGGACTCTGGGTTCAGAATCTTCTTGCGCCACAGGCCCCAGGTATCTTGAGTGCGCTCGCGCACGGGCTTGCCGCGTTCCAAAACAATCGGCTTGAGTCCCATTTGCGCCAAGGTCAACGCAGCAAAGATTCCGCAGGGGCCAAAACCAATTACCACAGGTCGTAGTGCACTTTGCGGTTTGATATGGGAATCAAAATGGGCAACAAAGTGATAGCGCGTATCGGGTGATAGGCGAATGTGGGGATCGTGTGCCAAACGCTTTAATACAGCTTCTTCATCTTTGACCGAAAGATCCAAGGTGTAAATAAAGCTAAGGATATTGTTCTTGCGCGCATCATAGCTTCGCTTAAAGACCTCATACCGAATCAGATCCTTTGCAAGAATTGCTAATTTTTTACAAATAGCGACCTCAAGGTCCTCAGGGGTATGGTCAATCGGCAGGCGAAGTTCGGTCAAACGGATCATAGGGTGTAACGATAGCAGTTTATGATCGACTTCTATGGGGCGCCCTACTATCTCTGTCAACATTCTGCCTTGGGAGCAAGCGCAATCTCAGGCTTACCCCATTCGACTTGCGGTCTTCGTCAAAGAGCAAGGCGTTCCAGAAGAATTGGAGCTTGATGAGGAGGACCCACTTGCCTGGCATGCTATTGCAAAACTCGACGGGCAAGCAATTGGTACCGC
>DENG01000053.1:4982-13538 GCA_002359975.1 Polynucleobacter sp. UBA2650 | reverse complement strand
GCCAGCTCTCTATTAAATGCCCTCATAGACTTTGGTCGCCAACAGGGAATCCGGCAGTTTTATCTACATGCCCAGATGGAGGCCATTGCGTTTTATGAAAACTTTGGTTTTACAGCAAGCGGTCCAATTTTTAGGGAAGCTGGTATCGCGCATCAGGCAATGACCAAAACGATTTAGTAATACTTTTTGATCTCATCATCGTTAGAACGAAACCACGCTTGGCAAAACAGAACAAGAAACCCGATGGCAAAGTAAATAACATTTTGGGTGGTCACGTAGGCAATGATCCCACCAATAGTTGAAAAGACACCCAGCAGACTCCAAAATATGTTCATATAAACTCTCGGCAATTTGTATTTATCTATTTTTTCATGGAAAGTAGATCATCTGATCACTTAACGTAAAATGATTATCTCAATTTTAACCATTAGTAGCATATCGTGAATAAAGTTCTGCTAAGCCTACTTTTCTTTCTATTGGTGCAACCCGCCTATGCTAAGTGGGTTTTGATTTCCAAAGATGGGCAAGGGAATTCTTATTTTTACGAAGATACTAAGGTGGTTCTAAATCCTGGGGCCGAACAAGTGAGCGCTTGGCAAATGATTAGTTATGAAGAAAGAATGAGCGCTCCCAACGGCGAGTCAATCTATTCTGTGATCCAAGATATCTCGTATTTTTGCCGACCTGGTTACGAAAGCTATAAGCAGTTTTATATCGGTTACTACTCAGGTAGCAATGGTGGTGGAGTCTCAGTTCAAAACGTTGATACTAGTGACTCTAACTGGGAGCGGGTCATTCCCGATACGATGAGTGAATTACTCTTTAAGTTTTTTTGCAAAAAGAATTAATTTTTTACTGTTTCTGCACTTGCATTAGGTTGCTTAAAATACTCCGCGGGAAAGACCATCTCGACTCCCGATGCTCTTCTGAGCCAAATTTGGTTGTTATAGCGTATATAACAAGCTCGATTGACCACTCCAAATGAGGTCTCAAAATAAGCAAATAGCCAATTAGGCTCTTCTCTGCCGTTATCCCACTTGCAAGTCTCGGAGGTAATCACGAGTCGCTCTCCGAATGCGGGCATAACACCAACAATATCGGCACGTGAAAACAGGGAGAACAATAATCCGCCCAAGAAAACGACCGCCAAGAAATAAAAAGAAGGGGTTTTATAAAACTTAGGTTTTTTATTATCGAGCTCTTGTGTGGCAAGCAATAACTTATCAAAATTTTCTTTTGCAATACTGACGTGTACTTTATGGATTGCTTCCTCAGCACCCTCTACAGCTTGCGATTTTGAGGTCTTTGCTGTCGCACCCTCTGGATATACAAAACACTCGGCTTCTGATAAACCCAAAAATGTTGCGAGCTTCTTGGCTGCTACAAACTTAATGGCGGGCGAATAAAAACAGCTTGACTCACCATTCTCAATTTGCTCGACATGACTTGTGGTCAGTGAGGCCATCTTTGCCAAATCAGCGGTCGACATGCCCACCCGCTCTCTTGCTCGTGCAAATTCAGCGCCTTTGATTTCAGGGATTTCGTTTGGATTTGTCATTTTTAGCAAATTAGCTCTTATTCCTACCAAATGATATCAATATGTTCATTAAGGATAAAGGGGGCTTTTCTAATTAATTTTCAATGACTTAGAGCCAATATTACTTATTTTTTGACAATTTCATGGGGGTTTTTCATATAAAATATGGCTCATTCCAACAAAAGGCTTAATTCATGCAGCTGATTTGGGTTTCCGGGGCCACCTCTAAGGTTCAAAAATTCAACATCACCCCCAAGGGCTTGATGAAGATTGGCCTTGCCATTGGTACCTTTTTTGTTCTTTGCGGTATCGGAATTCATTTCATTGGATTTAAGATGGCGCTTCAAGTCCGACCAGATCTCGCCCGAGCAATGGGTGGTGTTGTTACCTTCGAAGAGCTTGATGCCCTAGATGTTGCTTATAAAGAGGAGTTAGAGAGACTTCAGGCTCAACTCACCAAGTCCATTGAAAAAATCTCAGAACTAAAGACTCTCAAAGATCGCTTTGCAGATGTTGCCACCCCTGCCCCAGTGAAAAGTAAATTAACTGAGAATACTGGGGGTGCCCGTGGCGGTCCTTTCAAACCATTTGTATTCAAAATTGATCCAAACAAATCGGTTGATAAAAACTTTCATGAGACCGTCCTAAGCTCAAAAGAATTAAATTTAATCCTCACAAAAGTTAAGAATGATTGGTCTTCGCAATACGACTGGCTCAATCAACTTCCAATCGGTATTCCAGTGGCATCACAATTTGGCTCAATGAGCAGTAATTATGGGATGCGTATTGACCCCTTTACCAAAAACTTAGCGCATCATTCAGGTATTGATTTTCAGGCAAGTCCAGGAACGGGGATCGTTGCAAGCGGTTACGGCACCATTAGCAAGGTGTCTACCGACTCGATTTATGGCAAATATGTTGAGATTAGCCATAGTGATGGCTTTGTCAGTAAATACGCGCACGCTCAAAAGGTATTTGTTAAACCTGGTGAGCAAGTTTCTAAAGGGCAATTAATTGCAGAGGTTGGGTCCACCGGTCGATCAACCGGACCGCATCTTCATTATGAGATTATTCGCAATGGCAGTCATTTAAATCCTGCCCAAGTTCTGTTGATGCCAAGGCAAGCCAATTTGCCAACCAATCCTAAGCCCACTACTGCTGTTGCAAGCCAGTAATTTAGGTTCGATTACTTCCCTTTTTTTTCCTCGTTTTCCTCATCTTCGCGAGCAAATGCTTCGAAGACCTCCATTGCCTCAGGGGATACTTCTTGTGGTTCGTCTGGATCAATCCTAGACATCGTGCCGGTCAATTTAGCGCCTTGCTCCACTCCAATTTGACCGTAAATAACTTCTCCATGAATGTCTGCGCCATCATGGAGCTCTGCCCGTTCGGAGGCATAAATAGTGCCGTTCACCCTGCCAGCAATAAGTGCCCTATAGGTATTGATATCGCCTTCTACCGTGGCCGTTTTTCCTAAGGCGACTGTAATATTGCTACCCGGCGGAGATTCGATATTGCCAATTACCTTGCCGTCAATTCGAATACTTTCAAAAGCAGCAATATTTCCCCGAAATACCGTTCTTGGGCCAACGATTGTCTCAAATGACTCTACGGTAGGATCTAAAAAACGAATTGCGGAAGATTTTTTCTTAGCCATGGTTATTGGAGATGGTAATTCAATTAGCAGAATGATGCTTCATTATTACCAAACATTAGGCTGAGCCTCATGCCATTGCTTTCCCAATCCAAGCATTTGCTCATCAAGAATGTGCTCAGCCTGATCGGATAGAAGTGATCCCGGCGGAATTTTTATTAGCTGGTCTACCAATCCCTGTAATTTGCCTTGTTGATTGCGTCGCAGAATTAAATCTTCGCTGATCTCCTGATGTGTCTTAATCCCAGCTGCTGCGCACATATCGGCAAAGGCAAGCAAGGTCTCATGGTGGAAGCGATAAACACGTTCGCTCTTATCCATCGGATTTAAGGCGCCCTGCCGTAAGCGATCCTGTGTGGCTACCCCAGTAGGACAATGATCAGTATGGCATGACCTAGATTGAATACAACCAATGGCAAACATGAAGCCTCGAGCTGAATTACACCAATCCGCACCAATCACGAGAGCTCGCATGATGTCAAAAGCGCTCACAATTTTGCCAGCAACTCCAATCCGAATCTGATCACGCAAGCCTACACCAACAAGGGAGCTGTGAACCAAACGCAAGCCATCGCGCATTGGCATTCCCATATTGTCAACAAACTCTACTGGGGCTGCCCCCGTTCCGCCCTCGCTACCGTCAACCACAATAAAGTCGGGATATATCTTGCTCTCCAACATTGCCTTCACAATAGCAAACCAATCGGCAATATTACCGATGCAAAGCTTAAAGCCAACTGGTTTACCATTCGATAAGTTACGGAGTTCTTGAATAAAAAGACATAACTCTATGGGGGACTTAAAGGCAGAATGACTCGCCGGTGATACGCAGTCCTCCCCTAAAGGAACCCCACGTGTTAACGCTATCTCTGGGGTTACTTTAGACGCCGGTAACACGCCCCCATGGCCAGGTTTTGCACCTTGAGATAGCTTGATTTCAATCATTTTGATTTGAGGCTCTAGCGCTACTGTTTTGAAACGCTCAGGATCAAAGCGTCCATCCTGCGTACGACAACCAAAGTAACCTGAGCCAATTTCCCAGATCAAATCACCCCCGTACTTGCGGTGATAACTAGATACAGATCCCTCGCCGGTATCGTGTGCAAACCCACCTTTTTGAGCGCCTCGGTTTAAGGCCATGATGGCATTTGCTGACAAAGCGCCAAAACTCATTGCAGAGATATTGAATAATGAAATGGCATAAGGCTGGGTACAGCGACTACCGCCAACGCTAACCCTTAAGGAATTCAGATCCGGTGCAGAAGTAGGATTGCCTTTTTGGAGAAGCACCTCTACATTAGGCTGATACATATTAGTGAGGGTTCCAAAAGGTCGCTTGTCTGATGCGCCCTTGGCGCGCTGGTAGACCAACGCTCTTTGCGCCCTAGAAAACGGAATCTCTTCGTTATCGGATTCTAAAAAATACTGACGGATTTCTGGGCGTATGAACTCGAATAAAAACCGTAGATGCCCAGTCAATGGGTAATTATGCAAAACGGCGTGCTGATTTTGCATCAGATCCCGAAACCCAATCCAGGAAAAGAATAGAAATAAGGCGAAGAGTAACCAAACATGGAGGCCGCCAGGGCCCATAAGGCAGTAAAGACCGCTCACCACTGCGATCAAAATACTTAGCAGCCAAGGTATAAATCGCAAAGGCATGTCAGATTTTTTTATACTGCTCTCAAACAAAATTTAGTATGAAGGGCCTAAACTGCCTTCAGTTTCTTCACAACAGGCTCTGATACAGCATTCACATCTACAGGAAGAGCGTCATCCAAAAGACAATGCAACTGCCCGTTTACTCTAGCATCTGCATGAATAAAGATCTGCCCATAATCGATATCCCCGTTGACAACGGCTGTTGGATAAATCTCAAGACGATTTTCGACTCTCAAATTACCATCCACCCGGCCGATCACGATCGCGTTTTTACAGACAATATCCCCCCGCAAAATACCGGAGGCATCGATCACAGCGGTATCTTCCGATAGGGGATCGAGTTTTATATTACCAATACACTCCCCAGAAATTAGCAGGTGTCCTTTGACAGTCTGATCGCCCTGAATGAGCGATCCTGAGCCGATGATATTGTTAAATACCAAGTTGGTCGGGGTAGATGGATGCTTAGCTTGGACATTAAACATGAGAGTCTCCGCAGTGTTATTTTGAGTTTCATTCTAAGCCTAAAGTAAGGTCCCATTTATTACGAAATGGCTCCAGACTAGGGTAAATACTAATCATGTCTTGTTTTTAAATAGGAAATCTGAAGAAATGATGGGATAGCCTAAAATTCATCCATGATTAGAAAAAAAGCTGTTAATCGAATGGTATGGGTCATGCCCATCCTAATTGCTGCAACGCTTCTCAATGGGTGCAGTAAAAATGACACCGAGAAGAGCAAGCAGGCGTATTGGTTGCCTGACGCAAAAGAAGAGCAGCTTCCCCTTGTGGCATACCACGGTATTAGCTATACCGGATCTAAAGAGCAAATTAAGAACCAATTCAAGTGCACCGAATATGAATCCACTCTGAGTTGCAAGATAAAGGTGGATGACAAAGAAGATCATGTTTGGATTATGTTTAACGAGTCTGACAGGCTCATTGTGATTAAAAAGGAATTGGGCTATTTCAATCCAGAACAAGCCCAGCAGATTATTGATCGCTTTACCCTTAAATATGGGCTTGATTTTGAGCCTACTGCGGGGCAAGAAAGCTCATTTAAAGCAGGTTTACGGAAGACAAAAACCTATTTATTTGGCAAGGGTCAAGTTGCCTTTCAGATTGGTCGCAGTCTCAACAACCGCAATGAACTCATGTTGATTTATTACTTCCCCGAAGATGTTGGCGCCACCTTTGCGAAAAGTATTCAGAACTAAAGAAGCGCTCGCCCAGGCTTTAATAGCTCAGGGGTAAATTGGATATCGGGCAGGTCTTTATTAAAACCAACATCTTTAACTTCGTAAGCCCACGCCAGGACCATCGCAATCGCCTCAAATAAAGGGGCAGGAATGGATTCTCCAATATCCAATTGATTAAAGAGGTATCGGGCTAAGGGTGGTATTTGAGCAATCGGTACATTGTGCTCTGTAGCTACTTCCCGAATCCGAAGGGCTAGCGCATCTGCCCCCTTGGCCAAGATAATTGGGGCAGACATCCTGTCAGGATCATAGCGAATAGCAACGGCATAGTGTTCCGGATTCGCCAATACCACGTCTGCTCTTTCAATGGCTGACATCATGCGCGATGACGCAATCTGTCGCTGCCGTTGGCGCATACGTGCCTTAAGCTCTGGAGAGCCCTCAGACTCTTTTAATTCCTGTTTCATCTCTTCAGGACTCATTTTGATTTGCTTATTAAAGTTAAATAATTGCAAAAAGGCATCGCCGACCGCAATCGCCAAGAGTGGTGCCATTAACAAAGCAAAACCGTTCAAGATAAATACCGTAGTGTTTTCTAGTGCGAGATTGAAATCAAGATCGACAATCGATCGCAGGAAGGTAAATAGCCCATAAAGATAGGCAAAGCTAATGCCCAAGATCAAAATAGTCTTAAAGATATTTTTAACCACTTCTAACAGGACTGTGACCGAGAACATTCTGGCAAAACCTGCAAATACATCTAAGCGCTCTAAATTAAATTGCAAAGCAAAATATGCCTTGAAGTTCACTAAAAATAATGGTGCAAAGATTGATATCAGCCAAATGATCAATAGAACTACACCGCAAATGAAGAGAACGATCAGAAATGCCCCGGAGGTCCACTCTGCAATATGATCAATTAAGGTAATCGGTTTAGAAAACTGCAGGCCAGATTGCATCATGATGACCAGTTGGCGCATCAAATAGGGGCCTGCCGTTAAGAGAAAAATAATAAAGCCCAATAACAAGGCAAACGTAGTAATGTCCCTAGACTGCGGGAGTTGGCCCTGCTCTCGTGCGCGCTGAATTCGTCGCTCGGTCGGTTCTAGTTCTCGGTCTTGCGAATCGTTCTGATTTTCGGCCAAATGGGCTCCAAGGGTATCTTTTTGGGGCTTTAATTACCACTCATTATCCCCAATGCCTAACTATAAAGGGGTAAATAGCCGTATGTTTTAACGAAGAAAGCTCACTCTACTCAGACTAGATTCATCGATTTACCAGAAATACTTGTTTTAAATCAATTATTTATATAGTATTAGCTCTTGAGCTATGAATTACAACTGGATTGTTAGCCATGGACACAATTAAGGTACTGATTACCAATCAAAAAGGTGGGGTCGGCAAAAGCACGATTTCTGCCAATTTGGCTGCGTATTTAGCGATCCAGGAGAGCAAGAAAGTCTCATTAATTGACTTTGATAAACAATCCTCGGCCTCACGCTGGGCTAGCAAAGCCCCGAATATCGGCATTGAGATTCATCAAGCTAACCTAGAGTATAAAAATAGTGGTTTAACCCTTTTAGATGCCCGCGCTATGTTGCGGAATTTCTCGGTTAACTCTGATATTTGCATCTCCGATCTTACTTGGACGCACGCAATTCCTTATGAGTTCCTCTTAGATTTTGACATCATCTTGGTGCCCAGCTCGACTTCTAAATTCGAGATGGCTAGTACCGAAATATTTATCCTTGAATATGCCCAGCTCTACCTTTCCAAGTTTTCAAATAACAAACAACTGATCTTAGTAGCACCAAGTAGAGTGGATAAAAATTTCTCTCCCGCTACAGCATTTACCAATTTAGAGTTTTTAAATAATTGTTTAATTGCCCCACCGCTCTATATCGCGCCCAATATCGATCAGTATGTCTATCACGACTTTTTATTCTTATCGACCGATGATGCGGTCTCCAATAATTTTATGGATTTTGGCCGCTTTGTTCATGAGAAGATTGTTGCGCAAGCTGTCCAAAAATCCCAAAAAGCGAATATCAATCAATACACTGGTCTAGTCGGAAAAAAACTCAGCATCCTCGATGACTACCGCTTAGGACGAATCCGAGCACGTAATGGAGAGGCGGGAGACCAAGAGGCGAGAGAAACAATCTCTAAAAAAGTAGGGGAAATGACCTCAAACTTTATTCCCCACTTCCTAAAAAAGAATAAAGATACCCCTGAATAATAGTTCGTTAGTTTGTATTTGGGTGGATCGTATTAAGCATTGCAATCATTTGAAGGTATTTTGGTGGCATTCCAAATGAAGCTGCATTCTCTACACCAGTACTCTTAGTTTTTGAGATCGCCGCCAAAATCTCTGGGTCAATCTCAATTTTTTTAGGCTCCTCATCTAAATCAAAATCACCATCTGCTTTTGCAATCACGATCTTTTGAACGGTAGGAACATCGTTCTTGATTAAGACAATCCAAGTATCGGTTAAAAGTGTGCT
>DENG01000053.1:600-4840 GCA_002359975.1 Polynucleobacter sp. UBA2650 | reverse complement strand
TTAAATCAAGCATACATTGCGCTACCCTTGTCTCGGGGTTGGGATGCGATGCGCCATGCATGAAATCGGATTCCTGCGCTTTTGTTCCATCTGGAAGATATTGGTCGGCCAACTTTTTAAGTACTGAAAACAAAGCAATTGATCGACCCGATAAGCCGTATTTGCTAATCCAGTATTTTTCGATCTCAAGAGTGGCTTGAGAGAGCTGTTTTAAGAGTTGCTCGTCTTTTGTAAAGTGGGCGCTGTAATTAAAGAAGATTTGGTTGAGGCGTTCCTCCGCCCCGTTTGCATTTTTGACCTTGGCATGCCAAAAATCGTTGAAGTCCTGATAGTTGGCACGAGAGCAATATGGCAAAAAAGCGACGACATTGAATAAAGCCTGGCACATTAGGTCTGCGCCAGATTTACCACCCAATACAGCGTTAAAGAGTCCCAAAAGAATACTTTCTGATTAAAAGGACAATACTAAGCTACACCGGCCTCTTTTTTCATTTTCATCAATTGATCGGCCCGCTCTTTCATTTGTTTGAGCTTGCGATTGCGATTCTCAACCTCATAGTTGTACAGCATTGCCTCGTAAAGGCGCTTACGTAAAAGCTCCGAAAGCAATGCGATGACAAATAGGTTGAAAAACATCCACCAGAGGTCCGCTACCAATAAAATATCGGCGATCCCCAAGCATAAGATACTCGTTAAGCGTAAATAGTTGGTTTCAGAAAACTGCACTTCATTCATTGCGATAACCCAATATTCTCTAGGACAGTATTTATATCAAAAAAATACGGGGTTTTCTAGCGCAAAATGTCCAAAAATGGTGCATGCGCCCAAAGGCTATCCATTAAACCTTGGTCAATATTTTGTAACTTATTGATTTGTATCGATTTCTACGAATTTGGGTCTGCTTCAAGCTGCTTTAATACCTGATCACACCGCATTTGTTCCTGAGCGCTTAATTTAGCCTTGTAGGCGTCAGCCTCGGCTTTAGCAATTGGATTGCCCTTTTGAGCAGATAAGACCAGCCAGGCATATCCACGCGCAGGGTCCTTCTCTACCCCCCTACCGTCAATATACATTTTTGCCAGGTTATAACGCCCAACCGAACTGCCAGCAAGGGCGGCTTTTTTGTACCAAAAGACGGCTTGGGCCTCATCTTTGTCCAAGTTAACCCCATACTCATGCCTCCCGCCCAACTCAACCATTGCCATCGTATTGCCATGCTCGGCTGACTTAATCATCCAAAACCAACCTTGACCAACATCTTGTTTGGTACCAATCCCTTGCAAGTACATCAAGGAAAGGTCATATTCTGAACGGGTGTCACCGGACTCAGATAGTTTCTTAAAAAGCTCAAACGCCTTTTTATAATCACCGCCTTCATAAGCCGATCGAGCGCGTTGATAATCTGAGCAGCCAACTAAAAAGAGGCTGATGACAATAATCAATAAACTACGCATCTTGATTTACTCTGAAATCCCTATTGTCATTACTTCTTTGCTGGCGCTTTGGGTGCTGCTGTGTCCGCTGCTTTAGGTGGCAGATCTTTCAGATCCTCATCTTCTTCTGCATTATCACCAGCTGGCTTAGCATTGACTAATGGAGCCACTTTGGGTTCTACACGATAGCTAGCACCAAGGTCTCCCCCCACTAAGCGTGCAAATCCACCAATATAACGGCGGCCTAGGTCGGGATAAAAAGGCTCATTGGCCAAATAGCCTTTACTGCGAATACACGATTGGGTATTAACACTTCCCTCGCAACTTGCTACGGCAGAAAGTCGACCAACCTCATATTGTTCGCCAAGGAAAAAAATAAACACGATGAATACCAATGGAGCTACTAACCAAATCAGCAGCTTTTTGAGATAGCCAATCAACATATCTACTTTTGGATTCATCTTAATACTCTCCTTATTGGCGAGAAATTTTACTTGTTTCTGAATCTAAACGACTGGTCTGGCTAACTGATTTGCGCATATTAGAAACAGTATCATTATTGTGAAGACGCGCATATACCTCTACTGTACGCGGATCATTATGGATTGCTGAGTTTCTCATGGCATTGTACATATCGGCTGCAGCATTCTTCTTACCAACATCAAGATAGCCCATCGCAGCGCAGTAATAATAGTCTGTAGCCTTGTCTTTATTCTTTATCCCAAGATAACCAAGATCTGCGATTTCACCAAGGTGTTTACATGCATCTGGATTTTTACTGGCAGCATTAATTGCTAAATTCTTTTCAGCAAGCCGGAACTGGTCAAGGGCGTAACGACGAAATACAGTTGCAGATAAGATAAAGTCTGGGTCTGTGATTAAGGTGGCTCTACCCACATAGTATTTGCCACGCTCATACGCAATCAAGCCACGGTAATAGCTTGCATCCAAATCTTTTTGCTTAATGACTAACTCATCGAGGCGATCCGTGACCCGAATGATGGCCATATTGTATTTAATCACCTCATCTTCAGGCTGAATACACTTTGGATTTTGTACACACGCAACGGCAAGAATCATCTTTCCATAGAGGCGTTGATAACGTTGGTATAGCTTTTCTGCTTCGCTTTGCGTTTTTGCTTTTGTTTTTTCTACCCCCGCGGCAAGAGTCGGTTCAGCAGAAGGTACTGCCTTTTTTTCGGCAGACCAAGCAGAGCTATTAATAAACAGTGCGAATACAAACAGTGCGATCTTGATGTTCATGGCTTACTTACCCATGCTGTCGCTTTTTTGAGCTGGTTTTGCTGGCAACTCTAGCTGCGGATTACGTGGCGATTTCTTTTCCTCTTCCTTTGGCGCTAATTGTGCGGGCGCCCTTAAGTTTGGAGGAATCTCTTGGGCGGCAGGCTTAACAGGCTCAGGCGCTGGCTTTGGTGGTGGAGCTACTTTTTTAAGCTCTTCCTTCGGTGGAGGCGGAGCTTTCTTTGGCTCTTCCTTAGGCATAAATTGTGCCGGCGCCCTTAAGTTTGGAGGAATCTCTTGTGTGCCAGGCTTTACATTGTCCGGTAGCTTTTCAGCCCTTGCTTTTTCATAAGCAGTCTTATCGGCATTGTTTATCGGTTTCTTATTGAGGATCGTTATCGAAATCCGTCGATTTAGGGGATCCTTGGGATCTTGGGTGTTTAATGGAATGGTATCTGCAAAACCAATCACCTGAGACACTTTTGACTCATTTAAGCCTCCAGCCACCATCTCACGTCGTGCGGCGAGTGCTCTTTCTGTCGATAGCTCCCAATTACTATAACTAGCATTGGTGCTATAGCGAGTATTGTCGGTATGCCCCTCAATTCGAATCGTATTGGGTGAGCTTTTTAATGCGCTACCAATAATACGTAGTAAACGTTTTGCAGACGGTGTCGGATTGGCACTGCCAGACGCAAAGAGCGGTTTATTTTTCTCATCCACCACCTGAATTCTCAAGCCCTCGGCTGAGATATCCATAAAAATCTGACCCTTGGCATTTTTTAACTCTGGATCAGAATCGACCTGTTTATTAATGTCATCACGAACCATTTCATTTTTGGTTCGATCCTTACGGGCATTCTCAATTTCGGTGACTGAAGAATCGCTAATCCTGCGTTGCTCAGTATCCGCATCGGCGCGACTTTCCTCACCAACGGTTTTTGATATGTTGTCGCCACCACCTTTAATGATGCGGGTTGCATCACCCGATCCCTGCCCGCCAGACAAAGAGACCCGCAATGGGTTTTGAAAATACGATGAGATACCTGCGAGATCACCTGCTGTAGTAGAGCCTAGAACCCACATGAGCAGGAAGAAGGCCATCATTGCCGTCACGAAGTCGGCATATGCAATCTTCCAAGCGCCTCCGTGATGTCCATGACCGCCTTTTTTAACGCGCTTGATAACAATTGGCGGCGCGTCATTTTTGGCCATGACTATTTTCCTTTAACTGCTTTTGTACCCTCATCCAACTCTGCAAAAGTAGGACGTTGATAGGTGAACAATACCTTGCGTCCAAATTCAACAGCTGCTGCAGGTGGGAAATTATTCAAGCTAGCAATCAAAATGGCCTTTACTGCCATGTATGAACGTGTATCCGCTTCGAGGTTTTGCTCTAATACTTTAGCAACCGGTGATACGAAAGCGTAGGCCAACAAAATACCTAAGAAGGTACCAACCAGTGCGGCACCAATAAGCTTACCGAGTTCAGCAGGAGGAAGGCCAATAGAACCCATGGTATGTACCACACCCATCACCGCAGCAACAATTCCGAACGCTGGTAA
>DENG01000053.1:0-501 GCA_002359975.1 Polynucleobacter sp. UBA2650 | reverse complement strand
TGCTCCATCAAGCTCTCAATTTGGATAACGTCTAAGGAACCGCCCAGCATCATTCTTAAGTAATCCGTAATGAAATCTACCAAGTGGTGATCCTTGGTGACTGAAGGGTATTTCTCAAACAGAGGACTCGCCTCTGGTTCTTCAATATCACCCTCTAAAGACATCAAACCATCACGCTTAATCTTTTGCAAAATCTCAAACATTAAGCACAATAAATCTAAGTGCATCTGTTTGACGGATGATTTAGTTTTAAAGGCGCTCCCGAGAGCCGCAAAGGTCTTCTTCAGGTTAATGATGCTGTTTGAAGCAATCATGGTGCCAACAGCAGCACCTACAATGGTCAACACTTCGGTAGGTTGCCATAAAACCATGATGTTTCCGCCATGGAGGGCGTAGCCCCCTAGGGCACAACCCATCGCGATAATCCAACCAATCGGAATATTCATACGTTTATTTCACCAAAAACTACAGTTTTGAAAACAAGGAGCTCTGTTGCAAACG
>DENG01000054.1:4416-6217 GCA_002359975.1 Polynucleobacter sp. UBA2650 | reverse complement strand
CTTGCCTTCAATTGCTTCACGCAGGGCAAGGACTCTCTCATCAGCAAAGACAAATAAATCCAGTAATACATTGGTATCGATAATCAGGCGCTCGGAGCTCATCTTGGGTATCTTATGGCATAAATCCAATACACTCATACCTTTGTTCCTGCCCATGCATTCATGAACCATTTACTCGCGCTATCCCGTCAGATTGATCGTATCAGTCGAACTGCCGCCCAGCTTGCAGTGCTATTGGTTTTGGTCTGTGCGCTCATTTCAGTGGGGAACGCCTTATCACGGTATGCATTCGATTTGAGCTCAAACGCTTGGTTAGAGATGCAGTGGTATCTCTTTGCGGGCATCGTTATGTTCGGGGCTGCTCATTTACTCTGTATTAATGGGCATATCCGAGTTGATCTACTCTATCTGCGCCTTGCTCAACGCCAACGTATGATGCTCGATCTGTTTGGCCTACTCTTTTTTGTCATTCCTTTTAGCATCATGATGGTTCTCTATGCCTGGCCATGGTACCTAGAAGCGTGGACGATTGGAGAGCGCTCAGCAAATGCAGGCGGGCTCATACGGTGGCCTGTCAAAATCTTAATGCCTATTGGCTTTGGTCTACTGATCTTGCAGGCAATCTCAGAGATCATTAAGCGGCTTGCTGCATTACAAGGCAAGATCACATTGGATATGCAGTATCAACGCCCAGACCAATAATGCCAGCTCTTGAGTTTATGGCCCCTGCAATGTTTGCAGCCCTTGTGGTCTTTTTGATCATTGGACTACCGGTTGCATTCTCCTTAGCTGCACTTGGATTGATCTCCGGACTGATTGCGATTGAGCTTGGTATTTTTCCTGCCCAGTTTATGGCTAATCTGCCGTATCGTGTATTTGGTATCTTATCGAACGAGCTTTTACTGTCCATCCCATTTTTTACTCTGATGGGAGCTATTCTGGAACGCAGTGGTCTTGCAGAAGATTTGCTTAATGGCTTTGCAAAACTCTTTGGTGGATTACCTGGGGGACTAGCCTACGCTGTGATTGTGGTGGGGGCGATCTTAGGCGCAATCACCGGTACCGTGGCAGCGTCAGTGATTGCGATCGGAGTGATCGCCTTGCCAGTGATGTTGCGCTATGGCTATCAGCCGCGCTTAGCGACTGGTGTAGTAGCTGCCTCAGGAACCATTACGCAGGTGATCCCTCCCTCATTGGTCTTAATAGTCTTGGCAGATCAACTTGGTAAGTCGGTAGGGGATATGTATTTAGGAGCCATCGGACCATCGATTGCTCAAATCCTAATCTTCTTGTTATTCATCTTGATCTTGTCATTCATTAATCCTAAATTAATGCCACCCCTACCTAAAGAAGCTAGAACACCAATGGGTTGGGACTTAATCAAGACCGTAGTACTTGCGATTCTGCCTTCCATGGCACTTATTTTTATAGTACTGGGCACCATCTTCATGGGGCTCGCGACGCCCACAGAAGCAGGGGCCATGGGAGTGGTTGGTGCGATGGTCTTAGCAGCGATGCATCGCCGACTTCACTGGAAGATGTTATGGCAAGGTATGGAGTCCACCATGAACATTACCGTGATGGTGATCTTTATTCTGATTGGTGCCACGGTGTTTACCTTGGTATTCCAGGGAGTGGATGGGGGTAAGTGGATTGAGCATTTGTTTTCAGCGATGGGGGCCGATGATGCGGTGACCTTCCTGATCATTGTGAACATCATCATCTTTGTCTTGGCATTCTTCCTTGACTTCTTTGAGATCGCATTTATTGTGATTCCGCTATTGGCACCGCTTGCTAAGGA
>DENG01000054.1:1989-4350 GCA_002359975.1 Polynucleobacter sp. UBA2650 | reverse complement strand
CTCCGCGGCATTGCACCACCCAGTATTAAGAGTAGTGATATTTATCTTGGAGCAATTCCGTGGCTAGGCTTACAACTATTGTTGGTTTTGATCTTAATCTTTTACCCTCAGATCGTGACGGGCCTATTGGATAAGCCCCTCGAAGTAGATATACAGCAGATCGAGATCAAGCTTGACGAGAGTGACAGTGGGGCGCAACCAAATCGGGCTGCCCCCGCAGAAGATCCTGCTGATTATTTCAAGCGCAAGTAGATCAGAGTTTTTGTCTAGACATGAAGTTGTCGTAACTACCCTCAGCAACCCTAAACCAGGCTTGTTGATCACGCTGGAAGTTACGCATTTGCGTCAGAATCCGTTTAAAGGTCGCACTCTTAGCACTGGTCTCTTCAAGAAGCTCTTGATTGGCCTTAAAGCAAGCATCCATGACCGATTGTGGGTAAGCACGCAAGATGGCGCCGCCCTGTACAAGACGCTTTAATGCATTTGGGTTTAATGCATCGTACTTCGCTTGCATCCAGGTATTGGCTTCCGCAGTAGCAGCTTGGATTGCCATCTTATAAGCCTCTGGCAAGGCGTCATACGCTTTGGCATTAACCTGAAAGGCTAATGCCGCACTGCCTTCATTCCAACCTGGATAGTAGTAGTACTTGGCAATCTTATTGAGACCTAATTTCTCATCATCGTAGGGAACCGTGAACTCTGCTGCATCAATAGTTCCTTTTTCAAGTGCAGAGTAAATTTCTCCGGCAGGTAATTGTTGGGTAACGACCCCGAGTTTAGTAAGAACCTGACCACCCATACCACCGGTTCTGAACTTTAACCCCTTTAGATCATCCACCGTTTTGATCTCTTTCTTAAACCAGCCTGCCATTTGGGTGCCGGTATTACCTGCCAGAAAATTAATGACCCCAGACTGTCGGGCAAACTCATTAAAGATCTTTTCTCCATCACCATGGATCCACCAAGCGTTGTATTGACGACTGTTAAGGCCAAAGGGAATGCAAGTACCAAATGCCCAAGCAGGATCTTTGCCAATGTAATAGTAGGGGGCAGTGTGATTGCACTCAATCGTACCTTTCTCTACAGCATCAAGAACCTGTAATGCGGGAACGATCTCACCGGCAGCATGCACACTAATCTGAAACTTCCCACCCGTAATTTGACCCACACGACGGGCAATTAATTCTGCAGTGCCATATAGGGTATCAACACTCTTTGGAAAGCTCGAGGCACAGCGCCAGCGAACGGTATCAGATTGCGCAAGAGCGGAACTGGATAAGAGGGTGGCGCCACCAGCAATGGCGAGACCACCGGTTTGTTTAATAAATGAGCGACGGGTCATAAATATCTCCAAAATAAAGCAGAACAAGACAATATTAACTTAATGCTTCCAGCCGATTTGCCATTGATCTTGGTTCTTTAGTTCCTCAATCGGCAGAAGATAGCAACGCTTACTCATAACAGCTTCGAGCTCAACAAAGCCTGCGGGGATCGTATTGGACTCCTCCACATTGGGATCATGGATTTTGCTCACTAAAAAGTGCTTTTCTTTATTCTTGGGCTTACAAGCAGTCCACTTCGAGAGCAATAATTTTTTGGAGATGGGATTTGGCATCAGACTCTATTTTGTTAATAATCGGTATATTACTCATACTAAAACTCTAAATCAGGAAGGGCGGGGTGTTATGACCTTATTCATGTTGACCTGGGCGATCACCTCGCTATCGCTATGGGCTGCAAGTTATGTCTTCGATGGTCTCCAGTTTAATGACTCAGGCGCCTTGATTATTTCTGCTTTGGTATTGGGCCTTGCGAATGCGATTGTGCGCCCCTTACTCATTTTGTTTACTCTGCCACTAACGCTATTAAGCATGGGATTATTTCTATTGGTGATTAATGCATTGGTCTTAATGCTTGTAGCAGAACTGGTGAGTGGTTTTGTGCTGGCCGGATTTTGGACCGCCTTCTTTGCTAGTATCTTCATCGCTATCCTTAATGCATTTATTGGCTCATTCTTTGCCATCAATCGCATCAAAATAGAACGCATTTAAGTCAGAGTCCTATGGAGGATAAGAACTCGCTACCACCCTTTATTGTTGAGGTGCCATACAGCACGGCACCACGCATGGTGCGACATCAAGGCGCACTGACTCATTTACCAGCAAGGACTTCGTATCTTGAGGCAAAAAGAGCAGAGTTGGCCTCGATAGGTGCCGATCTATGCGCACAAATTCCTCATGCCACCCTGACTCCACTTCTTCAGCACGCTGCTCAAGTTCTACACGTGCCTAAGCCTGAGCAAATCCAGTCAATTGAGGATCTGGCTTTGTGTCTTGAGGAAGATGTGGCCTTGATGCAAGA
>DENG01000054.1:0-1958 GCA_002359975.1 Polynucleobacter sp. UBA2650 | reverse complement strand
ATTGGGATGCCCTTAGGACAAATCCACGCTCATGTTGCTGATGGGCAAAAGTTGGTGGCTGCCAGCCCCAAAATAGCCCATGTGATGGGCGATCTAGAGCAGGGCTCATTTCGACGTTATGTATGGACCATTACAAACAGCCCCAAATTAAGCCAGCATCCTAAATACAAGAACTCAAGTACCCCTAAAACTATCGATGATCTGTACTACCGTGTAGAGACTCAAACGACTTTACCTCTACCAAGTAATACAGGAAGGTCAAGCCTGTTCTTGGTGAAGGTCGAGGTATGTCCTTTGGCCGATTTATGGAGTAATCTAGAGCAAAGACAAACTATTTATGACAGCATTTCGTCCATGAGCGAAGCGGTCTTGGAGTATAAAAACTTGCAAGCTATCAAAACTATCCTGTCGCGCGCCTACACGCAGGCATCATGATGGAAAACTTTGGTCCCATCATCTTGATTGAAGTAGTGCTCGTGTTTGGTGGCGTCTTACTATTTGCCTGGTGGCAGTTGCGCGATCTTAAAAAAGAGCGTGAGAAGGATGAGAAGAAGAAATTACAAGACAAAGCGCACGATACATAAATAGTAGTTCACCTTGAGGGAGTCGCTATGAAAACCATTCAACATCTAATTGCAGTCATTCTTTTATCACTCATATCTTTTGGAGGGGCGGCTTGGGCTCAATCAGGCACCATTGTTGATCTCCAGTATGTAAAAGCGGCCCAGCAACGTGGTGCGATTATTTGGGATGTGCGCGCCAGTAATCAGTATCTTGAAGGACATATCCCTGGTGCAATCAATTTCGGCGATATCGGAACTGTTTTACGAGACCCCAATCGCGAGGATTTTATTGATTTAGCGGAGATCAATGCAATCTTTAATAAGGCTGGGCTTGATATTTATAAAGAGATCGTGGTGTATGGCTCGAGAGGTAATCCTTACTCCTATTTTGGCCTATTCACGATCCATTATTTCGGGGGTAAGCAGGCCAAAGTTTTTCATGATGGTATTGATGGTTGGGCAGATGCTGGCTTACCGATTGAGAAAACATCATCTACCTTGGGATCTATAAATATCCAGTTAGCCCCTCAGGAAAACTTAGTGGTTAGCAATGAGCAAATGCGTAAGCTCTATAACAATCAATCGGTTCAAGTGGTGGATGCGAGAACCTTTAATGAGTTTAAGGGTAATGATATTCGTGCGATACGGGGAGGGCATATACCCGGCGCGATTAGTATTCCGTATGAGCAAAACTGGAAAGATCCAGCCACCGGATCAAAGCTTGCTAAGAAAGAAGTCAAAACAAATGCCGGGATGTCTTTAAAAACAAAAGACGAGCTCAATGCGCTGTATGCAAAATTAGACCCCAATAAAGAGACAGTGGTTTATTGCCAAAGTGGGGTACGTGCCGCTGAGACCGCAACCGTTCTACAAAATCTTGGATACAAGAACGTCAAGATATATGACTCGTCATGGTTAGGGTGGGCCAGTCATTTAGCCTCCCCCGTTGCTGATGAGACCTATCTGAACGTTGGGATGCTCAACGCTAGGATTGCTGCGATGCAAAATAAGATTAATGAGCTTGAGACCGCATTAAAAGGAAATAAAAATTAATTTTTCCTAAGGTGATTGCGTATTGTAAGGATTCAGCTAATATCAAGTCATTGTGCCAAAACCAGCCACCAAATACTTTCCGGAAGGAAATTACACCGAACTTGATTTAGTGACCTTGTCCTATGTCAGTGATGCAGCGGAAGAATTCGGCATCTTAAGTTTGATGCAAATGGTGGATAAGGCCTCACGTCGTAATAAGGCCCTAAATGTAACGGGTGTCCTGTCCTTTGATCATGGACGCTTTGGACAAATCTTAGAAGGGAAGCCCAAGGATGTTGAGGCAATCTGGGAGCTAATTCTGAAAGATCCCCGTCATACTAATGTAGTTTCTTTAGGTATGAA
>DENG01000052.1:15910-16427 GCA_002359975.1 Polynucleobacter sp. UBA2650 | reverse complement strand
GAACGCATGGAGGCAAAGCCACCGTTATTTTCAAGCGAAACCACGCCTTCAAAAAACATACCATCAACATCTTGGCGAAGACTGGATTGAGACACGCCACCCATCACACCATCATTCACAATCCAGCTATCGCGCAAGGTATTGGGGTTACTGAAATCCATATGTACTCCTTTTGCGCGAGATGGTCCTGCCAAACATAATAAGTAAACGCTGCAGGTACAAATAAAGTTTCTTCTTGAGTTCAATTTAGTTAGTGATCATGGCCATATTCTGTTGAGTAGGGTTGGTTGCGGTATCAGACGGCGGCTTTGGTCTGGGCGTCCTACTTAAAACTATTGATCACAATTTGTAGGATTTGCAAAACGAGTAAGAGGATGAGCGGCGATAGATCCAGGGCTCCCAGCTTCGGAATCATTCGTTGAATGGGCCCAAGCAGTGGCCCTATTAAAAGAGAAACAATGTATTGGGTTTGTGAGCCAGCGCTAAGCCACGACAGAATCACATAGACAAATACCAA
>DENG01000052.1:14825-15834 GCA_002359975.1 Polynucleobacter sp. UBA2650 | reverse complement strand
ATCGCGACCTTGCCAAAAACCAGTAAATAAGCCGCTAAGAGACTAGCTGTATCCAAGAGGCCAATACTGGGTATTACGCGCCGCAGGGGAATGACGATCCAGTTTGTGAGTGGAAACAAATACACTCCAATTAACTTACGTTGCTCTGCCCCAAGCTGAGANNCCAAACCATTGCATATAGCAACGCAAGAGACAGGCCCCCGCCACAATTCCCACAACAACGGAAAGTATCAGATTAATGATTTGTATGAACATGATTGGATTGTAGAGGCTGGGCTAGAACACATCCTTTTGCGGGCAATCTAGACCTCTCTGTCATCATTCAGTCTTTTGACCCTAAATCATTGAATTAAATGACTAATCAATCTGTCATAATTACTTCGAAGGCGATGACTGAACTGTTAAATCGTGCTGGTTGGCTAAGGGGCTCTTGGTACATAAAGACCATTAACAGTTTTATTGCAGTGGGTATTAGCGCCAGTATTTATTTTAAATAAGTAAAAGATATCATTTGAAGTATCACCTGACAGTAGAAGATACATCCAAACCATTACTTTCCGATCGGAGCCTTTATGAATCCCAATGAAAAAGAGATGTTAGAGAATTTTCTGAAGCAATTAAAAGCAACACAAACTGTTCAGAAGGATAGTGAGGCAAACGAATTAATAGTGGAGAGCACAAAACATCAAGCTGATGCTGCCTACCTGCTGGTGCAGCGTGCTATGGGTCTTGAGCTCGCCTTGCAGGTTGCCCAAAAACAAATAGCCGAGCTTCAAGCCCAAGTAGCTGGTAAATCCAATGCAAGTTTTCTTGGGGATAATAATTCCTGGGGAAGGGCGGCAAGCCCTACGACTAGCAATAATGCAATTTCACCAGCAAGACCGAGTGGCGCACCCGCTGCGCAACCCAGTGCATGGGGATCTGGGATGCTAGGTACCATTGCGACTACGGCAGTAGGTGTGGTCGCTGGTTCCATGCTTTATCAAGGCATTCAGAGTATGTTAGGTCA
>DENG01000052.1:14103-14788 GCA_002359975.1 Polynucleobacter sp. UBA2650 | reverse complement strand
GACCAAAATCAAGATTTAGCAGATTTTGATAGCGATTTTGGTGGCGATGGCTTTGCGTAAGCACGACTGATTTGCGCCTCGGTTGATTGTGGGCCAGACAGCGTAATTCAAGTAATGCCCTGCTTTATGCGGGGCATTTTCTTTGGTAGCGCAAGATGACAGGCCCTTACAGATTGATGTTATGGTTTTGGAATGAACTGTAAAGAATGTAAATTTTTCTACATTACCTGGGATAAGAAGTTTCCCTATGGATGTAAGGTATATGAAATTAAATCTAAGCTAAGCCCAGACTCTCAAGTTTTGGCAAATACCGGATCAGCCTGCCTAGGCTATCAACCCAAAACTACCAAGACTCGCTAGTATTGGGCGCTGTATGCAGCCGTAACCCTCGGATATCCTTGTACCTTGATCAAACCTTTTTTCAGCGATACTCATTAACTTGAAACTAAATTAAATAAGACCATGCAAAGCATTGAAGAACTCCATCGACTTGCGTGTGAACAAGGACTAGATACCTATATTGACCCTGCGTCAGGATATCAAGTACTTACAAGTCAGGCACACTTAAAGCGAGGCATCTGTTGTGGCAATGATTGCCGCCATTGCCCATATGGGCATATCAATGTGCCCAAAAGTAGCCCTCATAGATGAGGCTAGGTTTGACTCCTTGGTGATTCCGGTTCAG
>DENG01000052.1:3289-14065 GCA_002359975.1 Polynucleobacter sp. UBA2650 | reverse complement strand
GAAATGGGCCAAACAGCTTCCACTCGATCCCCTCGAACACATATCAATTCATCATATAAATTGACCGTGGGATCGCAATGACCGGGGACTAGCATTACATAGTCGCCTAGCTTTAATGTTGAGTCTGCAGTCAACTCCAATACACCATGTTCATCCGATGCTTTCAGGTATTTCGCATCCGTGCGCTGCCAGATAGCTGGCATACCTGAATCCACACTCGACGCTTTCAAGCCGGCATCGACTACTGCGCGGCCTTGTATGGGATGACTCAGTATCGCTGTTTTAACAAACAATGCATGTTCAAACGGCAAATCATGAGTATCTCGCTGGTTGGCAGCGTAGTCGCGATCCATAAAAATATAGGAACCCGCCTGTACTTCATTAAATAGCTTGGAATCGCGCTCCAGCATGACCGAGCCCGTACCAGCACCCGTGATGCGTTCAACCTTAATCCCCAATTTTTCAATGGCTTCTTTGGTGGCAGCAGCTTTCTCGCATACCGCTGTGATCGCGTTTTGTCTTTCTTGGGGTAGGCGATAGTGCTGTGCGCTGCCATGGTAGCACTGTAGTCCCATAAAGTTTAAGTAGGGCGCTTGATCAATTTGCCGAGCAATGGATACTGTCCGTTCAGTCGATGCAACACCGCAACGCCCCATCCCAACATCTATTTCTATATACACATCAATTTTTATTTGACGTTCATTGCTGGCAAGTGCGAAGGCGGATACCTGATCTTCGTGATCAACCAAAATGCCAATTCGGGCACGCTTAGCCAAATCAAGCGCATGGGCTACTTTTTTGTCACCGACCACCTGATTCGTGATCAAAATATCCTGCACACCTGCCTCTACAAAGACTGCTGCCTCACTCACTTTCTGACAACAGATACCAACTGCACCCACTTGGATTTGACGTAATGCAATATCAGGGCACTTATGGCTTTTGGCATGAGGACGTAAGCGCACGCCTGTGCCAGATAATGCGTCTTGCAAGCGCTGCATATTGCGCTCAAAGGCATCCAAGTTAAGAATTAAGGCAGGCGTATCGATTTGATCAAGGTGATCGCCGGGGAGGGCTGCTTTCCAAGGTGACATGGTAGGTTTCGCTCTAAATAAACACACATGAATTAATACATCATGAATATGAGATTCTAGGATACTGCATGATGAGATGCTTATTTATTGGTCTGTAAATTGAAGCTTGGCCAAACGGGAATAGAGACCACTTCGTTGAATTAAATCAGCATGAGTGCCGGTTTCTATAATCTTCCCGTTTTCTAGCACCAGAATTTTATCAGCTTGTTTTACTGTAGACAGGCGGTGTGCAATCACCAAAGTTGTCCGGCTATCCATTGCTGCCTCAAGGGCTCGCTGAACGAGTAGTTCAGACTCGGCATCCAAAGCACTGGTAGCCTCATCTAAGAGTAATAAGGCGGGATTTTTTAATAAGACTCTTGCAATGGCAATCCGCTGTTTTTGTCCGCCCGATAAGCGAATACCACGATCCCCTAAGAAGCTTTGGTAGCCATCCGGAAGCTTAGAAATAAACTCATCAGCGATTGCGAGCCGTGCTGCAGATAGTACTTCCTCATCCGTTGCATCCATTTTTCCAAAACGAATATTTTCCATGGCGTTATCTGAAAAAATCACAATATCCTGAGGCACAACACCAATCATTTTTCTGAGTGCTTCGAGCGGAATGTTTTGAATATTGATGTCACTAAAAAGAATTGTTCCACTCGTTGGGTCATAAAAGCGTTGCAATAATTGGAAGAGGGTAGTCTTGCCAGCGCCCGATGGACCAACAATTGCGACTCTTTCGCCTGGTTTAATCTCGAGAGATATATTCGATAAAACACTATTTGGATTGGATGGGTAGCGAAAGCTGAGATTTTGTATTTGCACACTAATGCCAGCCGCATTGACTTTGGGAATCGATTTGACAATCGTAAAATCTTGAATAGTAGACTGTACGTTTAGGAGTTCTAGAAGACGGTCACTTGCTCCAATTGCTCTTTGGGTGTCACCAATTACTTCTGAGATGCCAGCTATAGCACCTGCAACAATCACAGCATACAAAATGAATTGGGATAACTCTCCAGCGGTAATTTGATTGTCCATGACTGCATAAGCGCCTAGCCAGAGAACCAAAATAATGCTGGTAAAGCCAAATAAAATAGCAACAAATGTGAGTAAGGATCTTGCTCGCGTCCGAGTAATGGCTGCATCTAGGGCAGTTTGAATCGATTGATTAAACCGATTAATTTCTACTTTTTCATTGGTAAATGATTGAATCGTAGGTATCGCATTTAATTTCTCTCCCGCTAAAGCAGAGGCATCAGCGATCTTATCTTGTGAAGCCCGGGAGAGCTTTCTCACGCGCCTGCCCATAATCATGGTTGGGATGATGGTTAGTAGTAGCGTAGCAAAAATTAGCACAGATAATTTTGGGCTGGTAATAAACATCATGACCAAACCCCCTGCAAGCAAAAGAATATTTCTGATCGCCATTGAGACGCTAGTGCCAATTAATGTCTGGATTAGAACCGTATCGGTATTAAGACGCGATAGTATTTCACCGCTATGAGTGGATTCAAAAAACTCTGGACTTTGTTTAATGACATGGCTATAAACAGCTGAACGAATATCTGTCGTAATCTTTTCACCTAACCATGAGACCATATAAAAACGAAGAGATGTTCCTAATGCCACTAAGCAGGCAACAATAAATAAGATTAAAAAAGTCTGATTGATTTGGTTGTCACTATTAGCGTTAAAACCTAAATCGATGATCTGCCTAAAGGACAAGGGGACGGCTAAGGTTGCGCTAGCAGCGAGTATTAAGCTAAAGATTGCTAAAACAAATTGCTTTTTATAGGGCCTCAGAAAAGGGAGGAGTGCCGCTAAGGTCCGAAACCCACGGGGATTAGTCTGGTTGCTCTGCTTAGTCATTCAATAATCCCAAGTTATGGCCTATGATAGTCCACTTAAGTCTGTCTAATGCGCACCAAACCCCTTTGTTTAGATGAATCTTTAATATCCCTTGCGTCGATATTTGATCTCATTATGATAGACATCTTTCAATAAGTAAGATCACCATTTATTAATGCCATGCTCATAAATCGCTTATTCACCATTTGCCTTATTGGCTTTGTTCTCGCAAGCATCGGTGCCTGTTCTTCTACTAACTACGGCGATGACCAGTTTCAGCTTCGCATGGCAACACATGGCAAAGACATTATGTGGATCCCAACCAAGGTGGAAACTACCCATGAGATGCTGACCCTAGCTGGGGTTAAGTCGAACGATATTCTTTATGATCTTGGCTCGGGTGATGGCGTCATTCCAATCGAGGCTGCTAAGCTGTATGGTGTTCGTGCTTATGGCATTGAGTACAACCCAGATCTTGTAGCACTTTCGATTCGTAATGCACAGCGCGCTAAGGTACAAAACTTAGTCAGTTTTAAACAGGGTGATATCTTTGTTGAAGACTTCTCGCAGGCAACTGTCCTCACCTTATTTTTAGGAGAGAGTCTCAATACCCGATTAATGCCCACGATCTTAAAGATGAAGCCTGGGACGAGGGTAGTTTCTAACACCTTTCGGATCGAGTCATGGATTCCCGATCGTGAGATTAAAACGCGTCCGGGCGAAATGGCTTATTTATGGATAGTCCCCGCTACTATCGATGGCCCTTGGGTTATGAGTGGCTTACCGAAAGGAGATAAAGCCAATTTAGTAATCCGACAAAAGAAGCAATTCTTTGACGGTTCCATTAACACGAGTAATCGAAGAGCGATTTATTTTGAAGATGGACGGATTACCGGTAATCAAATCGAGTTTGAATTTAAGGATGGTGCTAGCTCATATACTTTTAAGGGACAGATAAGCGCAGGGCAGCTGATTGGCATTTTAAATAACGACCCTAAGTTACAAATCGTTGCTAATCGTCCAGGGAAAGTCTCTCAATAAACTGTTGCAACACGATTGTGGTTCTATAAGCACTGACCAAGAAGTTTCTTAATGGAGCGCTTCTCAAACTCGGGTTGGACTAATTTACGTCGTTGGCGAACGGATTTCTCAAGAGACTTGTAAAATACAGGACTTGTTTCTGCTTGCAGTATGAGAGCTGCTAGAGTCTTTTCATCGCCAACGGGGTAATAGCCTGGATAGTCATCTCCCAGTAAGCCGCGATTACCAGAGATATTCGATGCAATCACTGGGACCCCAATGGCAATTGCCTCCGTAACAACATGCGCACCACCTTCCATCAAGCTCGTGATTACCATCAGATGGCTCCGAGATAGAATCTGCATCGTCTTCGCATGGGTTTGCTCGTCAAGCCATTGATAGCGGGCTAGATGAGCGCTGTACTGTTTTGCCAGTGTTCGCATTTCAGGACTCATCGCCTTACCCAAGTGCTTAATCTTAACTGTGCTTGAGGCCGGTAAAAAGGGAAGGGCACGCGCAAGACAAAAAGGATCTTTTTCAGGTCGCAGATGACCAATAAGACTAATCAAGAAATTACGTTTTGGAGAAGTTTTTCTAGCAACTCCTTTAGTGGACTGATAAATAACTCTCGTCTTTGTCAAAAACTCCTTCGGAATTTGATCTAAAGAGGCTGATTGCAAGACAACAATATGGGAGGCGAGCCGCATCGATTGTTGCACCTCATCATGAGAGGCCATATCGCGATAAATATCGGTACCGGTCATTACCAAAATGACTGGTTTATCAGGAAATTGCTGCTTAAAATTCAATATAGATGAATGACTACGATATGCATGAAGGGCAATGAGTAAGTCTGTATTTTTCCTTGACCAGGATTGTGTCAATCTTGATTGATAACCCAAGCTCTTAAGAAATCCTTGCCAGCGAAGCGCAGTAATACGATTGCCATGAAGACTCCCAAGGGGAGCGGGGGTGACGATCTCTATGGATGGCTTAGAAGAATGCATATGCTTACTAAGGAGTCTGCCATAGTTGGCAGCAATGTGCCCAGTTTTATAAAAGATGGCATAGCCTGAATGCCCAAATGCTCTTCCAATAAACGTTAAGTAATACTTAGGCCCCTAAACTTTTCAAATAGTAATACCAGTTCACCTGTCTTTGGATTAGCTCATGATAGACAGACAGCCAATTTGATTTTGGTAAGTTCATCGTAGCTTCTACATCACCATAAACGTTTTGAGCAATCAGTCCATGCTTTTGGCATAGCTTGCGAATAGCGTAGTTCTCGACAATGCAATGCATGATCAGTTTTTTGTATTGACGATTTTGTGCCCACATAAGTGCTTCGCCTAGCATTTGATCAGCTATGCCCATTCGGCGATATTCTTTTTGAATGATGACCCCAAACTCAACCGTATCCTCATAACTAGCAATATGAATGACACCCACCCACTTGTTATCAATTTGCGCCACCAAGAAATGATGATGGGCAAGATCTTTCTTAAACTTACGTATCAGACCATCAATACCTTGAGGGCCAAGACCAATGCCAAAGTAGGCTCTTAAGGTAACGGGGTCGAGGCTTTTGAGCCAAGACCCATACTTACCAATATGTGACTGAGATAAAAAGCGGGTGTAGACGGTCACGTCTTATGACCCAATTGGGTAATTTTTCTTATTTCTGAGAAAGTAAGCTAGACGTGCCTCAGACCAGGCTTCTAGGACACTTTTGATAAAGATAAATACTTTTTTCATACGATTTCCTTTTGTAAAGGGTTGATTAAATTAGGATTTAAACTCTTTTTGAGGGTTAACCCTAAATAGATAGTACGCCTTATTTATGAATGCTGCATGACAGCAATTCCTTTACATTTACTGGGGGCTTGTGGGCTCACGGTATATATGGGGTCTGAAGCTTCATGGTGCAGGGGTAATATGTCGTTATGGATGATCCGGTTTACAAGCGCCCCCCAGCAAAGGCTCAAAATCCCATTCGGTATGAGCTGCCTAGTCTTGAGCAAGTGAAAATCAATCAAGAAAAAGAGTTATTGGATTTGGCGCAGGTGCGTTATGGGATTCGCGGGACCGAGGTCACCCTAAGTTTTCAGCCCCTTGGTATTTCAGCGGATATGAATGAGAACGCGATCTTTCGTAGATTAATGGCGATCCCCGAACACGAGCGGGCTGATCAGGTGCTTTATGCATTGGCTACCGGAAAAACTCATGCTGCGATCGCAAATCGTGTTTTAGCAAGCCTTTCATTAATTGCGCGAATGAGAGCTGAATAAATTTCCTACTTTGTACTTAATCAGAAAGCGTACTAATGACCATACCAAGCAATTATCAGGAACTCCCCGCCGATCTACCCATTCCAGTCGATGACGGAGCTACTCGTCATTTAATTGGAATGAGGCTCCCTGATGTTGCTCTACAAGCCACCAATGGAAAAATGATCAATCTTGGCGAGATCAAAAAGAAATTGGTGATTTATTGCTACCCCATGACAGGTCAACCTAATGTGCCACTACCTGAGGGCTGGGATCAAATACCTGGGGCAAGGGGATGCACACCGCAGACTTGCTCATTTAGGGATCATTATCAAGAGTTAGGTGATCTAGGTGCAGAGGTCATTGGATTGAGTGTTCAAACGACCCAGTATCAAAAGGAGATGGCAGACCGTCTTCATCTTCCTTTTCCAGTGGTGAGCGATGTGCAGTATGCGTTTCAGAAAGCCCTTAATCTACCAACCTTTGAAGCGGCTGGCATGACTCTTTTAAAGCGCGTTACGCTGATTGCAAATCAAGGTGTGATTGAAGCAGTGCACTATCCCATCTTCCCAAGTGATAGCGATGCTCCCTGGGTAGTTCAGTACTTGAAGACGCATGCCTAGAGCGGAATTAAGGAAAAAGGAGCATCGATCCCAAAGGGGGATACAATAATCACGGTTATTGTCCGTTGCCCCAAAAAGGAGACCCATATGTTACTAAATGACTCAATGAGTAATCTTGATAAAGCCATGAAAATCGCCGGTTTTGCTGGCATGGTGATTAGTATTACCGTGGCACTGTTTCTAATCTTTTCAGCAAGCGCTCCACAATCTAAAACAGCTGTTTTGCTATTTTCATTCGGTGCAGCAGTTGCCCTTAGTTATTTGTCGTTTGCAATCAAACCAAAGTCCAGAAAATAAATCATTAAACCTAATGCTTGAATGGCTCCGCAGTGGGGCCATTTTCTTTTCTAGAGACCAATTACCCCCGTGAAAACTGAAACAAGAGGAATGCTGATTGGCTTTATTGGTATTTTTATCTTTAGCCTAACCTTGCCGGTTACCAAAATAGCAGTCCAAAGTTTTAATCCTTACTTTATTGCATTTGCCCGTGCTGTTCTTGCAGGGGTCTTGGCGGCGATCTATCTATTCAGTATCAAAGCAAAATTACCTAGCGTGCGTGAGCTACGCCAATTTGTGATTGTGGCCATTGGCGTGGTATTTATCTTCCCACTCTTTATTAATTTAGCAATGACCGAGGGCGAGGCCTCGCATGCGGGGGTCATTCTGGGCATCATGCCCTTGGCAACCGTGGTAGCGGGGGTGCTCCTATTTAAAGAGCGCCCATCCTTAGGGTTTTGGGTAAGCGCCCTGGTTGGCTGCTCCTTAGTCGTTATCTACGCCTTTATCAACAGTCAGGGGGGGATTCAGTACACCGATTTCTTACTCTTAATTGCTTGTCTAGCTAATGGGATTTCATATGCAGTTGGTGGTAATTTATCGCGCACCATCAATGCTAAAGAGGTGATCTCTTGGGCCCTGGTGATTGCGCTACCAATTAATGCCTTGTTTAGTATGCTGACGTTTGAGCCAAGTTACTTACAGGCAGACCTCGTGGCGTGGTCTAGTTTTCTGTACTTGAGTATTTTCTCAATGTTTATTGGATTCTTCTTTTGGTATGGCGGTATGGCAATTGGTGGAATAGCACGCGTTAGTCAAGTGCAGTTATTACAACCATTTTGTACTCTTCTTGCCTCTGCTATTTTGGTCTCTGAACCGATTACTTCGATCAATATTATTTTTGCAAGTCTGGTGATTGCAACCGTTATGATTGGCAGAAAGATGCTTGTAAGGCGCGGACCAATTGTCAAGTAAAAGCGCTTAATTTAGAACCAGATTATGAAATTACCCGCAAATTCAAGCCAGCAAAGGCTCAGATTGGGATAAAAGTACAGTAAAAATGAGGGATTATCCTTAGGGTTAGCCCCTTGTTTTCAGAAGAGTGATGTAGCAAACTTACTGCATTATTAATTGCGGCCTTATAGTAATTGGTAATCATTGCTGGTATGACTCGGATTTTTGGGCTGTCATGACAACTCTTTTTGTAGCAGATTTTTAATTGTTTGTTTAAAGGAAAAATATGAATAAAGCTGAACTAGTAGAAAAAATTGCTGATGAAGCAGAACTTTCAAAAGCAAGTGCAGAGCGTGCCTTAAATTCTGCAATTGATAACATTATCAAATCAATAACAAAAGGTGACTCCGTTCAGTTAGTTGGTTTTGGAACATTTAGCCAAGGAAAGCGTTCTGCTCGCGTAGGTCGTAATCCAAAAACTGGAGAGGCAATTAAGATTGCAGCTTCAAAGACTGCTAAGTTCTCTGCAGGTAAAGCATTTAAAGACTCAGTAAACAAACGTAAGTAATCAGTTACCCCTGATTCCTAAAAGGCCGCCTACGAGGCGGCTTTTTTGTGCCCTGCAACATAAAATTGCCATAAAACCCCGTTCTTAAAGGCTTTCCTGAGCTAGAATCAAGCCATGCATGTATTTATTAGGCAAAAACTAGTCCACTGTGCTGTGATCGCATCCATTATTTTTGGGTGCTCGGTCCAGGCGGCCACTCCTTCCTTCCAAGAGGATTTGGATGATTTTGAAGAAATTCAGCTTGTCGATCAAACACTCGTAGTAACAGAGCGCTTTGAGCCACTCATTATCTTGTGGCATAACGAAGATCTTGCCCAAACGTTAATCGTCACCAATACGCTCGCAGATGATATCGAGCTCATCACTATTTCATTAGGGGATCGCAGTTCATTCCTGACTGTTCCCTTAAATTTATATTCGCATTATTCAGACTTTATCCGAGCTGGCCATATCTGGTCAGGTCAAGCACGAGCACCCCCTTACTTTTCTTAAGTAGATTATTTTTTTGTAGAGATCATTCTCTACTTCCTTAACCCTTGCTCGGGGGATTGATTGTGTTAATTGTTTATCCAGTGCCTTCTTGGCTCTTTACTTGAGATCTATGCATTTGTTCTTAAGACTACTTTCTTGCTTTGTGCTGCTTTATGCAGGCATCGGGGCTAGTCATGCTCAGCCTAGCTCCAAGGAAATGGACTTAAGGCAGTTGTGGAATGAGCTGAAGATTAGTAATCCTCAACTGAGTGCTTTGCGCGAGAGTTATTTATCTGCTAAGGCAACGGTCCCGCAAATCGCGGCGCCTGCTAATCCTCAACTTGGTCTTGTTTGGTCAGGAATGCCCGCAAATTCTCCGCTTGCCTTAGGGGCGGCCAATAACAATATGAGTGGCAATAACTCAATTTCGATTGCTCAACCTTTTCAGTTCCCAGGAAAGAGGGGGCTTGCTGCTGAAATTGCGGATACTTCAGCAGAATCTCTATTAGCCCAGAGCGAATCTAATTATTTGCAGTTGGGAGCACAGCTTTCGACGCTTTACTACAGTGCCTTATCAGCACAAAAGCAGTTACTGGTTTTAAAAGAGATGATTACTCGCTTTGAGTTGATTAAGAATGTGTCGCGGGCACGCTATGCCAATAATGCCGCCGCATACGTAGAGTTCTTGAATACTCAAGTGGCCCAAAATGCAGCGATTGCAGAACAATTTAACCTTGAGAAGCAACTGCAAATTGCCTATCGCAATATTAATTTGTTAATTGGGAGAGACCCTCGCGAGAAGATCGCTTTATCCGGAAACGTACAGCAAGCGATTCGAAATGTGCCCACCTTAATCGAGCTTGAGAACTATGCAGAGTCAAGCCATCCTTTGTTGCGCAGCTCACAGCTGGATCTCGATGCAGCTCGCAAGGGGGTGAGTTTGGCCAAGAAAGCGTACTTACCGGATTTCCAGGTGATTGGATCTTCGTATACACCACGTGGACCCTTTGCCCCTAACAATGGCGCCTTGTTTTATCAGCTCGAGTTCGACATCGTAATCCCTCTTTATTTCTTTATGAAAGAAAAATATGGCGTCGAGCAGGCGGTGCGTAAACAAGCGGCAGTCGAGGCGACTAATATATCAACGCGGCAACAGATTATTTTGGGGGTCTCAAGTTCATACACAGTGTATGAGCAGACTAAAAATCGGATGCAGTTCTTGCGGGATAGCCAACTACCGCAGGCTGATGCTGCCTACAAAGTCGCCTTGACGCAATATTCAAATAATGGGCAGGGCTTTAATGATCTTTTGACAGCTCAAAATCAATTACGAGTATTACAAAGCCAATTAACGATCGCAGAGAGTGATTTGTTACAGGCCTATTCAGTCTTAATGGTGTCAGCGGGCCGTGAGCCCTTTTAGGAATTCATGTGAAAAAGCACTTCAATCCCAACCTTATTCGATACTTTAACCAGTTGCTTGAAGCGTTATCTAGCAAGTTAAAGAACGCACTTGACTATTACTGGCAGTTATCTCCAGAGAGTCGATATCGTTTACGTCTAGCCGCCTTTGCCTTTGGCATTTTGGTAGTTGGTTTTACGGTTGGGCGACTCACCACCGTTAATCGGGCTATCAAAATTGAGCAACAAGAAAAACAAATTGCGGT
>DENG01000052.1:0-3238 GCA_002359975.1 Polynucleobacter sp. UBA2650 | reverse complement strand
GCAACGCGCCAAGCAGTACCCCAAGAAATTAAGGTCCCAGGCCGTCTGGTCTTCAATGCTGAAAAAGGAAAATTATTAAGTGCTCGTGTATCGGGAAGGGTAGAGCGTATTTATGCCTTTGAGGGAGCCCCAGTGCAGCCTGGAACCCCTGTGATCGAACTCTATAGCCCCGATTTCAATTCAGCGCAGCAAGAGTTTTTATTAAGCTATCGCACAGTTAAGATTCTGAGTGAGACCAATTCCTTAACAAACTTGTTTGCGGATGCCAAAATTACCCAAGATGCTGCTGCTAATCGTCTTCGTAATTTGGGATTCTCAGACGGCGATATCTTAGCGCTTGAGCGCAGTGGTAAATCTCAGCCTAATCTAAATATCCGCTCTACTATTTCGGGAGTCGTTGTCAAACGCAATGTAGAGCCAGGAGCCGTTGTGAACAATGGTGATCCACTTATGTTTATGGCTGATCCCAAGGCCTTGTGGTTTGCAGGAAATATCTTTGAGCAAGATGCCCGCAACATAGAACGAGGGCAAACGATGAAGATTCATTTTGAAGCCTTCCCTGAACTAGAGATTATTGCGAAGGTTAATTACATAGCGCCGACCGTAGATGCACAGACCCGTGGTCTTTTGATTCGGGCCGATATTGATAATCGGGATGGTTCTTTACGCCCAGATATGTATGCCAATGCCAAACTCCAAATCGGCAGTGCACAAGCAATCGTAGTTCCACAAACGGCAATTGTGCGAGACAAAGATCTTCGCTATGCCTTTATTCGAACGGGGCCAGAGAGTTATCGTCGTTTGGTTGTAAAGGGCTACGACCTCGATGGTAAGCGCTATGCCATTACCGAGGGGGTCGAGCCAAATGCGGACATCCTGATTCAAGGGGCAGTCCTCTTGAATGAACGTTTTACTAAGCAGGAGTAATAGTGAATCTTATTACTTCCTTGGTGAGAGGTGTGATTCATAAGCGCGCGATTGTGCTTTCCGCTTGCTTTCTCTTGTTAATCTTAGGCATATTAGCTCTACGCTCTCTACCCATTCAGCCGTATCCTGGTGTTGCGCCTTTAACTATCCAAGCGATTTCTCAATGGCCGGGGCGAGGAACAACCGAAGTAGAGCAGCAAATAACCATCCCAGTTGAAAATGCTCTCGCTGGAATCCCTGGAGTGCAAACGTTTCGTTCCGTCTCTCTCTTTGGTTTATCCGTTGTAACGCTTAAGTTTGATAACTTTACCGATGCATTTAAGGCTAGACAGATCTTTATTGCCAATCTATCTAAGGTCGAATTCCCTGCAGGCGTCGTATCGAGTATCAGCCCAGACTCCGATGCAACGGGTGAGATTATGCGCTATCAAGTTGCCTCTAATCATGCTGATTCAATCCAATTAAAGACTTTACAGAACTATGAGATTTACAAGGAGTTAAAACAGACACCAGGGGTTGCCGAAGTATCGTCGTTCGGGGGCAAGGTTCGTCAATATCAAATCATTGTTCGCCCCGAATCTCTTCAGGCCAAGGGCATTACTCTTGCTCAGCTTGTTTTGGCAATCTCAAGCTCTAATACCAATACCGGCGGTGGCTTATTACCAAGTGGGGAGCAGCAGTTTGTGGTGCGCGGGGTAGGTCTCTTAAAGAATGTGCAGGATATCAAGCAGGTTGTGGTCTCCAACAATAATGGCATCCCGATACGGGTTGGGGATGTTGCCGAGGTCAAGATTGGGCATGCTCCTCGCTTGGGGATGTTTCAGTTTAATGATCAGTCTGATGAGGTAGAAGGGATTATCTTTTTGCGACGTGGTGAGAACGCCACGGAGGTCTTGGCTCGAGTGCGTCAGCGGATTCAAAATCTCAATGAGCACGTCTTACCCCCGGGTATTGAGATCAAACCTTTCTATGATCGACAAAACTTACTCGATATCACCATTGGCACAGTTGAACACACTTTGTTTTTTGGGATCTCTCTCGTATTGGTAGTGTTGTATGTCTTCTTGGGTAGTTTTAGGGCAGCAGCAATGGTTGCAGCAGTTATTCCATTGGCGTTGTGCTTCTCGTTTATTCAGATGGATTTATTTAAGGTACCTGCCAACCTGATCTCATTGGGGGCAATCGATTTTGGTGTGATTGTTGATGCGGCGGTCATTGTGACCGAGAACGTGATGCGCCATCTTGAGGATGGGAAGAAACGACTTAATCAAAGTATTGTGTTGGCCATTAGCGAAGTACAGCGCGCCATGATTTACTCGGTTTGCATCATCATCGTTGCCTACTCCCCATTATTTTTAATGGGCGGGGTAGAAGGCATCATCTTTAAGCCCATGGCATTTACGATGGGCTTTGCATTAATTGCTGCAATGATCTTGAGCCTAACCTTTTTGCCGGCGATCATGTCCCTTATTTTTGGTGAGAACTTTCACCATAAGCCACCTAGCTTTATTACTGCAGCCTTAGCTTGGTATAAGCCCATATTGCGTAGATGGATGGATAAACCACGGACAGTGGCTGCAGTCTCAGTCTTTATCTTGGCACTGACCTTATTAAGTACCACGCGCTTGGGGACAGCCTTCTTGCCCACCTTAGAAGAAAACAATATTTGGTTACGTGTAACCCTTCCCAATACAGTCGATTTGGATTACTCGGTCAAGATCGCCAACCAGCTACGCGAACTATTTCGTAAGCAACCCGAGATTGAGAAAGTTGCTGTACAAATTGGTCGCCCCGATGATGGTACTGACCCCACGGGTGTGTTTAATCAAGAGTATGGTCTTTATCTAAAATCACCCGATAAGATGCCAAGCGGCACTAGCAAGAAGCTCTTAATTAGTAATCTGGAGCAAGAGCTCAAAACCATTCCTGGTTTGACCTATAGCTTCTCACAGTACATTCAAGATAACGTTAACGAAGCACTATCTGGGGTGAAGGGGGAGAATTCGATCAAGATCTACGGCTCAGATCTGGAGGTATTGGATCAAAAGGCCCACGAGGTTCTTAAGTTACTAAAACAAGTCAAAGGGATTGCTGATGAGGGAATCCTGAAAGAACTGGGTCAGCCAACGCTTAACATCGAGATTGATCGTGAGCGTGCAGCGCGCTACAACATTGAGATGGATGAGATACAAACAGTGGTTGCTAATGCTATTGGCGGAGCGGCTATTACCCAATTACTCGAAGATGAAAAGAGCTTTGGGATCGCCATTCGCCTCAATGAAAGTAGTCGTAATGACACGACCGATATCGC
>DENG01000085.1 GCA_002359975.1 Polynucleobacter sp. UBA2650 | reverse complement strand
ATAGTTTTGTAACGCTCCCCTTGCATCACGTTCAATACAGCTTGAGTAACGATATATTGTGCAAATGGGCTCACCAAGATGGGGTATCCCAAGTCTTTTCTTACTTGGGCAGTTTCCTCAAGAATTTCTTGTTCACGATGGGCAATCCCAAGCGAGGCTAACTGTGCTCGAAGATTTGAAATCATCCCGCCCGGAATTTGATGTTCGTATAAGGCGGGGTCATAGCTTTGACGCTGACCGCGCGGTAAGTTATCGCGAGTGCAAATCCAATCAAAATAATCATCTACTTCTTGCAACGCAGAACGATTCATTTTGGGAGCCCTGCCCATTCGCTCTGCACTTGCTAATACTTCAGTAACCGATGGCAAAGATGCGCCATTTGCTAAGCAATTAGTTGCTACGTAGCCATACTGAAAACCTGCTTTAATAGCCTCTTCATAGACCAAAGGAGCAAGGCCAGACTGACAGTGGGAATGTAATTTGAGGGGAATGCCTTTAGCGGCTGTGACAAGAGCTGGAAACAAGGTGGCGCCCCGCTCTGGAGTTAATAAACCCGTTGGATCTTTGACTGAAATAAAGTCGACCTCTAAATCAACTAATTCTTTAGCGCGAGCAACAAAATAAGCATCATCATGCACAGGGCTTAAAGCATAGGTGAGCATAGCATTAATCAGCATGCCATTTTTTTTACCTGATGCTACTGATGAATATATATTGCGGTTATCGTTTAATGCATCATAGACGGTAAGAACTTTGACGCCAGATTCCGCTAATAAACTAATGTTTAAATCCACCACATCATCCGGAAATAACTCAAAGGTATAAATACTTTGACCTCGGGTTAATGCGTCAGTCGGCGTTGCTAGTTCCCGGCTTAAGAAAGCCATACGCTTCCAGGGATCTTCTCGTAGGAAACGGACCATCACATCAAAAACTGCGCCACCCAGAATATTGATATAGGCATATCCGGATTGATCAATCTGGTTTAAAGCCGGATACATCTGCGCCGTTGTCATGCGGGTAGACCATAGACATTGATGCGCATCACGAAGGGTCACATCAATCATGCTAAATGGATTTTTTTTACGAGGCACGTTTGGGTTTTTGCTCATACCAATTCGATCACCATGAGCACTTGATCGGCTTCGATAGTTCCACCATCTGCAACACAAATTTCGGCGACCCGGCCTTTGCGTGCAGCAGAAATGGTGTTGAGTAATTTCATAACCTCAACGATGCACACTGGTGTATCTGCCTCTACTAAATCACCAACTTCTACAAAAGGCGGTGAATCAGGATTAGGTCGACGATAGAAGGTTCCAACCATGGGACTTAATATCTCAAATGCACTCTGAGGCCGCCCTTGCTTGTGCATGATGATTGGATCTAGTGTTGGTGCTGCAGTAATAACTTGCTGGGCTGGGGTGATGGGCGACGCAGCAGCGGGTATGTGGGGACTCAAGCTGGACGCAGAGTCCTTTCGGAGCTCAATTTCTAGCTCAAAGTCAGGTGTTTTATATGAAAAGGTATTAAAAGTCCCGGCATCCTTTAATAGAGCAATTGCTTCTTTTACTTGAGTCATGGTTAAAGAGATACCCCCACCCTGCATCGATTTTTTCATACCTCTTGTTTGCGTTTTAGGCTGCGCCCTAGGCTTCTTTGAGAGCGGTATTTTTTTAGATGCCATTGCAATAAATTTACGGGTTGATATTTTCTCTAATGAAATATAAAGTATCATCAGATGAAATGATTTAAGGGTTAATACCTAAAATCCTTTATAAAACGAGCATACTTATCTTCATGTATAAATCGAGCGCTCAGGCCATTAAAAACACTGAATCTTTGGGTTCTGTGACCGTTCTTGAGGGTAGTAAGTCAAGCATGGCCGAAAAGGTGTTGCTAATACTTGAGTTGATTGCAAACTCAGAACTCCCACTTACTCTCGAGAACATATCTTCGGGGATTGGTTTAGCAAAGCCAACCGCCTTTAGACTCTTAAATACATTGGTAAGCCAGGGTTTTATTGAACGTGATGCTAATGGACGGCGTTTTCAGCCAAGTGCTAAGTTCCGTTTAATGGGCATCGGCTTACTTTCTGCTGATTCTCTTCGTTCTCAACGTTTAGCTGTAATGAAGCGCTTAGTCGCTACCATTGGCGAAACCTGTAATTTCAATATCCTAGATGGAAACGAGGTGCTTTACTTAGATCGCATTGAGACCAGCGCGCCTATTCGCCTCCATATTGACTCCGGCATGCGCGTGCCTCTGCACTGCACTGCTAGCGGTAAGCTGTTTCTTTCCTTCATGCATGAGGATCAAATTAAACGTATTGTTGGAAAAGAGCCGCTCCAGGCTCATACTGCAAAGACTCTAACGCATTACGAAGACTTAATGGTTGAGATCAAAAAAATCGCTGACCAAGGCTATGCCCTAGACAATTGTGAGTATTTAGAGGGCTCTATATGTGTTGCTGTACCGGTTCGGGACTCTAAAAATAAAGTATTTGCAGCACTTGCTGCCCATGGCCCAACTCCCCGCTTCACGCTAAAGATGGCCGAACAATCGGTGCCGATGTTGATCGCCGCAGCGATAGAGCTAGAAGAAAGTCTTCGGCAATAAGATCCTTATTGACTTAATTTATTTGGACTAATAATGACAAAACCCGTAATTATTACAGTTGCTATCACAGGTGCAATTCCTAGAAAAAAAGATTGTCCGGGATTGCCAGTAGTGCCTTCTGAGCAGATTGAGGAAACACATAAAGCCTATGAGGCTGGCGCGTCATTGGTGCATATTCACGTACGTAATCCCGATGAAAGCCCAAGCTCTAATCCTGACCTATATGCCGAAGTGCAAGAGGGAGTTAAAAAATATTGCCCAGAAATGATTGTGCAATTTTCCACTGGCGGACGTGGTCGTGATCAAGCGGCTCGTGGCGCCATGCTCTTTCATCGGCCCGATATGGCTTCTTTAGCAACCGGCTCCACAAACTTTCCAGTTGGCATATATGAAAACCCTACCGATTTTGTTGAGGGTCTTGCAGGAGAGATGCTGAAATATGAAATTAAGCCTGAAATAGAAATATTTGATTTAGCGATGCTGTATAACGCAGCTAACCTTATTAAAAAGGGACTATTAAAGGCCCCTCCTCATGTCCAGTTTGTGATGGGTGTTCCAAATGCCATGCCTGTGCGGCGATCGATCTTAGAGTTTTTGATTAAAGAGCTTAATGATGTCATGCCTACCGCTACCTGGACTGCCGCAGGTATTGGTCGTCACCAGCTAACGGTGAACGAATGGGCATTAGAGCTTGGTGGTCATGTACGAACCGGTTTAGAGGATAACTTGCGCTATGACGAAACACGCGTGGCAAAAGACAATGCTGAGCTGGTAGCTCGCGTTGCAACGTTAGCGCGTAACCAAGGTCGCACAGTAGCGAGTGGCAAAGAGGCTCGGCAAATCTTGGGGCTAAGGCAGGCCGCTTAGCGTGATTTCTTCTGCTGCCAAAGAGTTTGATTACGTTATTGTCGGTGCCGGCTCGGCAGGTTGCGTACTAGCCAATCGACTATCTACCAACCCAAATCATCGTGTTTGTTTGATTGAGGCGGGACCACCAGATCGCTCTCCATGGATCCACTTGCCCATTGGTTATGGCAAGACCATGTGGGATCCCAAGGTTAATTGGAAATTTAATACAGAGCCAGACCCTGGTATGAACGGACGCCATATTTACTGGCCACGGGGTAAATGTTTGGGGGGATCGAGTTCTATCAATGGCCTCATCTTTATCCGTGGTCAAAAAGAGGATTACGATCACTGGGCATCACTTGGCAATGACGGCTGGTCTTGGGATGATGTTCTACCCTACTTTAAGAAGGCTGAGGGAAATGATCGATTAGGTGCGCCTTTGCACTCTCAAGAGGGCCCCCTGCGCGCCTCTTCCATCAAGAAAAAACACCCGCTCGTAGAGGCATTTATTGCTAGCGCCAATCAATTGGGCGTTCCCAAAACAGAGGACTTTAATAATCTAGAGCAAGAAGGTGTGGGATATTTCCAATTAAGTACTCATAATGGTTTGCGTTGTAGCGCTGCCGTTGCGTATTTAAAGCCCATACGGTCTCGCAAGAATCTAACCATCATTACGGATGCACAGGCTAGTAAAGTGCTGTTTGAGGGACGCAAAGCCGTTGGTATTGAATTTATCCAAGCGGGGCAACGCCACAATGTTAAAGCCCATCATGAGGTATTGCTTAGTGCAGGTGCTATTCAAAGCCCACAACTATTGCAACTATCTGGAATTGGCCCTGCTCCGTTACTCCAAGAGTTTGGTATTCCGCTACTGCACGACTCCCCTGGAGTTGGCGAGAACTTGCAAGACCATTTGCAGTATCGCTTGATATATGAGCTTAATCAGAATATTTCTACCAATTCACAGATCTCTTCTCTTTTTGGAAAAATGCAAATCGGTCTTGATTGGCTTCTCTTTCGGGGCGGGCCGCTTTCGATTGGAATTAATCAAGGGGGCTTGTTTACTAAGGTCATGCCACAATCCAAGACCCCCGA
>DENG01000058.1:1558-2725 GCA_002359975.1 Polynucleobacter sp. UBA2650 | reverse complement strand
CTGTAAAGCCGCAAACCGATCACTCATATTATTGGCGAGCTCATACTGTTCTTCGGCCCTCTCCTGCCAATGAACATCTCCGCTTTCCAAGAGCATCATCAAAGCAAGGTTTTTGAGTGCGCGCTTGCCCATACTTTTAGCATCGGCCCGATATGCCCCCGGGCTTTGATGATCAGCGTAGGTCAATGCCCACTCATCCTGGAGTGCTTGCGCTAATGCTGTTTTAAAACGACGCCTAGCCCAATGAATCTCTTGGGGCTCAACCACTTTGCACTGCTCATATAAATAGGTCTCAGCGGGTAGAGTAAAAATAAGCTCTTTAAAGGCGGGGTCCAAATGAGGATCTTGCAAGATCACTCGGTAAGCATCGATTAATTTGGTATTGGGTAAGCGCCCAGCCAAGATCATTTGTTGGGCTAGTTTTTGAGCCGACTCCCAGCGACTAAAGGGATCGGTGTCTTCAGCCAATAGGGTTAAAAGCTCAGCCTCACTTTGCTTGTGCTCCAAAATGATGGGGGCCGAGAAATCTCGATTGATCGATAAAACTGGTTTAGCAGAAATGTTCTGAACTAACCAGCTTTGCTCCGCTTGCGTGAGCTCTAATAAGACCTCTTGTGCAAAATAGGCTCGCTCTTTTTGAGAGACTTTGCTGCCCTTATCTAGTAGAAGACTTGCTTTTAATGGAATATGAAAAGGCGCCTTCTTGTTCTGCCCTGGCGTCTTTGGACAATGCTGTCTGAGAGTCAAGCGATACTCTTTTTTCTTAGCATCGTAATTTTCTAACACGGTCACTCGCGGAGTCCCTGCCTGGCTATACCAGTTCTTAAACTGTGTCAGGTCTCGTTGATTGGCATCGGCCATCGCTGCAACAAACTCATCGCAGGTCACTGCCTGACCATCGTGTCGCTTGAAGTAGAGATCCATCCCTTTGCGAAAGCCATCGCGCCCCAATAGGGTTTGATACATGCGCACAACCTCGGCGCCCTTCTCGTAAACGGTAACCGTATAGAAGTTATTAATCTCTTGATACTCATCTGGACGAATGGGATGCGCCATCGGGCCCGCATCTTCAGGAAATTGCACTTGACGCAGTAAACGAACGTCCTCAATTCGCTTGACTGCCCGCCCAGAATCAGTACCCATTTGATCGGCTGAGAACTCTTGATC
>DENG01000058.1:764-1497 GCA_002359975.1 Polynucleobacter sp. UBA2650 | reverse complement strand
TCCAGTTATGGAAATACTCATGCGCAACAACACTCTCAATATTGGCGTAATCCCCATCGGTTGCCGTCTGCGCATCTGCCAAGACAAATTTGGTATTAAAAATATTGAGGCCCTTGTTCTCCATAGCGCCCATATTGAAATCACCCACGGCCACGATCATGAAGCGCTCCAGATCCAGCTCAAGACCAAAACGCTTCTCATCCCACGCGATCGAACTCTTTAAAGAATCCATTGCATGTTGGGTCTTCTGAAGATCACGCGGCTCAACCCAAATTTGCAGGAGTTTTTGGGCACCGCTTTGAGATTGAATGGATTCTTCTAAACACACTAATTTGCCTGCAACAAGCGCAAATAGGTAGGATGGCTTAGGAAAGGGATCCTCCCAGACCGCTTGATGCCAGCCATCGCCCAGATCTTCACTCGCAATTAAATTGCCATTGGATAAGAGAACAGGATGCTCTTCCTTGCGAGCGCGCAGGGTCACTCGGTAGCGCGCCATCACATCGGGGCGGTCTAAAAAATAGGTAATCTTCCGAAAACCCTCTGCTTCGCACTGTGTAAAGAAATTCCCCCGTGATACATAGAGTCCCATCAGTGAGGTATTTTTATCTGGCACACAGGAAGTTTTAATTTCTATCTGAAATTTCTGCTTACCCTTGTTGGGCAAGCCATGGATCACCATGCGCTCAGGCGTAATTTCTACATGACGGTGTGCCTGTCCGTTAACCCGCAA
>DENG01000058.1:0-756 GCA_002359975.1 Polynucleobacter sp. UBA2650 | reverse complement strand
GGGGACTCGGCACGACCTCAATCACGCTCTGGACTATGGTGCGATGGGGCTGTAACTCAAAATCTAGCTCCACTTGGCCAAATTGATAATCGGGCGCCTTGTATTGCAGACGCAAAAAGCCTTTGCTAGTTTCAGTTCTCATTACAGAATTCTAATTTGTTATGGCTGTTGGGACTGATGTCTCTACGATGACCATACCAAGGTAATGAGTCCGAGGGCAATGAAAATGATGGCTGCTACCCAATGCACAAGCTTAATCGGTAAGCGTTTGGTAAATTGCTTTCCTAACCAAACGGCCGGTGCATTCGCCAACATCATCCCCAAGGTTGTCCCGACTGTGACCAAGAGCACGCTCTCATACTTAGCGCCAAGAGCAATCGTTGCAATCTGTGTTTTGTCGCCCATCTCAGCCAAGAAGAACAAGGCGGTCGTGAGAACGAAGATTTGCCAAGCACCCTTCGCCTGCTTTGCATTTTCATCTTCCTCCAATTTGTCTGGGATCAATAACCACAGACCAATCGCCAAGAATCCAACTCCCAAGATCCAACGCAAGCTGTCTGGGCTCAAAAAGCCCGCGACCCAATGCCCCACGTAAGCAGCGCAGGCGTGATTAACCATTGTTGCAAGGAAGATGCCCCACACAATTGGCCAAGCCTGCTTGGGATAGCGCGCCGCTAGCATGAGGGATAAAAGCTGAGTTTTATCCCCAATTTCAGCAAGAGCAACTACCCCAGTAGAAATAAATAGTCCAGAAAA
>DENG01000045.1 GCA_002359975.1 Polynucleobacter sp. UBA2650 | reverse complement strand
CAATCAAAATGGGTTCCATTCACGCGCCCTTGGTCCAAAGCGTGTGATGACACCTCTAGGGCCACATATTGAGCGCCTAGCTGCTTCAACTTAAATAACTCTGTTTGTAAGCGCGGCGCATCGGGTGTGGTATAGCCCACATCGTGTAATTGATCGCTAAAGCCAATTCCTAATGTGCCAATCACTGCTGCATGCTTGGATAAAGTCTGAGCAAGCCATTGTGTAACACTGGTTTTTCCATTCGTACCGGTTACTCCAATTAGCTTTAGTGTTTGACTGGGTCTGCCATACCATTCTGCAGCGATCCAGCCAGCATCCTCTGCAAGATTTTCAACACAAATACAACGCTCATCATCTAGATCTGATTCCCAGCTTGGACTTTCTGAACGATCATGGTTTGCTTGATATAAAACACAGGCCACCCCAAGCTCAAGCGCTTTAGAAATATAGGGTCGCCCATCTCGCAAGGCTTTACCATGCCCAACTGCATAGGCCATAAAGATATCGCCTACTTTTATTTGTCGACTGTCAGCAGATATCCTTGCAGTCGGCTCCACTACTTGTTGTAAATGCAATAGAGCTTCATGGCGGTTCATTTTTATAGTAGCCATCATTGCTTGAGCACCACTTTTTGTGCCTGCACGCCGGTTGGAATTGGCTCAAAATTTTGAACTAAGGTACGATCGGTAAGATCTGGTGAAATATTTAGGCTACGTAGCGTTTCACTCACGATGGTTGAAAAAACTGGGGCGGCGACCTCGCCGCCATAATGCCCTCCAGCTGAAGGCTCGTCGACCATAACTGCAACAACAATACGTGGTGCGCTGATGGGTGCAAGGCCCACAAAAAATGCACGGTATTTATTTGCGACATATCCCTTGCTTTCAACTTTATGCGCTGTACCTGTTTTTCCTCCGACCCGAAATCCATCTGCACGTGCGCGTATTGCTGTACCCCCCTGCTCGGTAACTGTTTCCAGCATATTGCGCATCTCGATTGCTGTCTTTGCGGACATAACTCGTGTCCCTGGTTTGTATTCTGGGTTACGAAGGATCGTGGTTGGTACCAACTCACCATCGCGTGCAAAGATGGTGTAAGCGCGTGCCAACTGGAATAAAGATGTCGAGATTCCATAACCAAAAGACATACGGGCCTGATCACTTTGACCCCATTTTTGATGTGGATGTAAGCGTCCCGCAACTGCGCCTGGAAAACCAATGTTGGGTGCCTGTCCAAACCCTACTGCCGCAAACAGATCCCACATCTCTCTCGGTTCGAGTTGTAAGGCTAATTTTGCTGTACCAATATTGCTAGATTTCTGAATAACCTGTGAGACCGTTAACATCCCATGAGGATGGGTATCCGTAATTGGCTTAGGTCCAATTAGTAACTTTTGACCAATTGTCATATTAGTATCTGGCTGAACTTTGCCCTGCTCCATTACCAAAGCCACTGGAAATGGTTTGATGGTTGAGCCAGGCTCAAACGTATCCGTAAGTACTCGATTACGTAATTGCTCACCCGTTAGTGATTTACGAGAGTTTGGGTTATAGCTTGGCCAATTTGCTAATGCCAGAATTTCACCAGAACGAACGTCTAAAACAACTGCGCCACCTGCTTTTGCTTTATGTTTTTCTACCGCACTCTTTAAAGCGTTATAGGCAATATATTGAACTTTGCTATCGATGGAGAGCTGAAGATCTTGGCCGTTTTGTGGAAACTGTAATATGGCAATATCATTCACAATACGGCCTAATCGATCTACCACTACACGACGTTTTCCAGCTTGGGCTGCAAGGTCCTTATCACGCGCAAGCTCAATTCCTTCTTGCCCACGATCCTCCACATTTGTAAATCCAATGACGTGCGCCATCGCCTCACCCTCTGGATAGTGACGACGGTATTCATTATTTAATCCAATGCCCGGTATTTCAAGGCGCCTAACCTGCTGAGCGATTTCTGGGTCAACTTGTCTTTTTAAAAAAACTTGATTGCGTTCATCCTTAAATTTTTTCTTGATTTCAGTCTCGCTCATCTCTAATAATTTGGCGAGTTGGGTAATCTTTTCTGGTGCAAGGTCCGCAGGGATGTTATCGGTATAGGCAATTACTGCTTTTGCCTCTAAGCTGGTAGCAATTAATTGCCCATTACGATCCAAGATCTTGCCACGAGTTGCGGGCATGTCAATCTCACGCTGCACCCCTTTAATAGCTTTAGCTTCATAAAATCCATTACCGGGTCCCTGTATCCAAAAAGCACGGATGCCCAATGCAGCAAATGCTACAAACAGTAGGAAGAGCATGAGTCTTGAGCGCCACATCGGTAAGCGCAAGACAACATTAGGTGAGGTCGAGAACCTGACTGGCTTCATAGACCTTCCTTAAAGTAGAGAGTTCGATCAGGGGTAATGGGGCTCATGCGCAATTGATTACGTGCCACATCCCGAATTCGTGATGACTTGGATAAATTTCTTTGCTCAAACTCAAGTCGTAACCACTCTTGATTTAATTTACGTTCTTGTACTTGTGCGCGCTCTAAAGCTACAAATGTTTTTCTAGCCCGCTGTTGTGAAGCAACCAATGACAGGGCGCAGATTAAGAGAAGTGCAAGTAATGTAAGGGTTGCGCGATTCATGTCGCCATCCCTCTTTTTTCAGCAATTCGCATGACTGCTGAACGTGCGCGTGGATTCTCCTCAATCTCTGACACACTAGGCTTGATTCTGGCAATAAGCTCAAGATCTCCCTGGGGCAAATCTTTGGCCCGAATGGGCAACTCGCGAGGTACTGTGATTTGCGAATGCGATTGCATAAACTGCTTCACAATGCGGTCTTCTAAAGAATGAAAGCTGATAACCACCAAGCGACCGCCTATTTTTAAAACATCGAGGGAAGCTTCCAGCCCTCTCTCTAAATCAGCTAATTCTTGATTTATAAAAATACGAATTGCTTGAAAGGTACGTGTGGCTGGATCTTGACCTGGCTCTCGGGTACGTACCGTTTTGGCAATTAAATTTGATAACTCTAGTGTCGTTTCGACCGCTTTGCCTTCTTCGCGCTGCTTTACGATTGCGCGAGCAATCGCGAATGCAAAACGCTCCTCGCCAAATGTTTTAATCACTTGCGTAATCTCCTCGACCGGAGAGCTTGCAAGCCACTGTGCTGCAGATACCCCACAACTGGTATCCATTCGCATGTCGAGCGGCCCATCGAAGCGAAATGAAAATCCTCGCTCCGGCGTATCGATTTGTGGCGAACTGATTCCTAGATCGAGTAATACGGCATCCACAGTTTGTGATTTGACATACTGATCCATCATTGCAAAACTGCTGTGAATTATTTGTAAACGTGGATCTATTATTTTTTGGGCTGTGCTTATTGCCTCTAAATCCTTGTCGAAGGCAATGAGTTTGCAATTGGATCCCATTTGTTCTAATAAGGCTTTGCTGTGTCCGCCTCGACCAAAGGTTCCGTCGACGATAAGAGCGTTTTCCTTCTGAAATGATGAACTGCTGATCATGGCGGTGACTGCCTCGGCCAGTAATACTGGGCGATGGGTATTGTTCATGTCGCCCAATCATTAAAAGGTAAATTGCTTGAGTGCATCAGGCATGCCTTGGGCAATGGCTGCCTGCTCTTTGCTGGCGTATGTATTTGCATCCCAGATTTCTAGATGGGATCCCATGCCTAACAACATGATTTCGCGATCAAGGCCTGCCGCACTGCGCAACTCTGGGCTTACTAAAATTCTGCCGGCGCTATCCAGATCAATCTCTGCGGCATTACCTAAAAATATTCTGCGCCACCAATGTGCATCCATCGGCAATTGAGCAATACGGGTACGAAAAGCCTCCCACTCGGGTCGTGGAAATAACAATAAACATCCATCAGGATGTTTTGTTAAGGTGACGCGGCCCTCTCCTTGCACCATAAGGGCGTCACGATGCCTTGTCGGCACCGACATACGTCCTTTCGCATCGAGATTAAGAGCTGACGCACCTTGAAACAAAATTTACCCCACTTTTTCACACTTCCTCCCACTTTAGAGGAAGCTTCTGATAGGGTCAAG
>DENG01000010.1:4749-6735 GCA_002359975.1 Polynucleobacter sp. UBA2650 | reverse complement strand
TGTGATTAAGAATGCTAGGGATGTACGTATTAAGGGCGCCTGCGCTGCTATTTTGGTAGCGCTAGCTTTGGGCTTCTTCTTCTTTGATGCCAAGTTTTGGGGTGTGGTGATCATGGGCGGCTCCGTAGTGATCCTGTTCTTCTTGCCATGGCTTGATAAATCACCGGTTCGTTCAATTCGTTATCGTCCGGATTTCCATAAATATATTTATGGTGCGTTCATCATCAGCTTTGTAATCTTGGGCTACTTGGGCATTAAACCGCCATCACCTATTTTTGAGAAGATCTCACAGATTTGCACCATTTATTACTTGGCATTCTTCTTTGCTATGCCATGGTGGAGCAAGATGGGTACCTTCAAGCCAGTGCCTGATCGCGTTAACTTTGTAGCGCACTAATCCATAAGAACAAGATAAAGATATTAGGAAATTTAGATGAACTACTCGCTCAATATGATCGGCGCTCTAAAAAAAGGGCTTGTCTTTGTTAGCACAAGTTTTGTGCTTGGAACGGCATTAGCAGCAGGCGGAGATTTTCCGCTCGATAGCGCACCCGATCGTTTAAATAGTAATGCATCATTGCAAAACGGCGCCAAGATATTTGTGAACTACTGCTTGGGTTGCCACTCTGCAGTGAGTTTACGTTACAACCGTTTGCGCGATATTGGTCTTTCAGATCAGCAGATTAAAGATAACCTCATTTTGGGCGACCAAAAGGTGGGCGATTTGATGACCATCTCCATGAGCCCTAAGGACGCCAAGGCCTGGTTTGGTAAAGTGCCACCGGACTTATCGGTAGAGGCACGTGCACGGGGTACCGATTGGTTGTATACCTATTTCCGCACTTATTACAAAGATCCTGATAGTCCAACCGGTTGGAATAACTTGGTGTATCCCAATGTAGGTATGCCCCATGTATTGTGGCAATTACAGGGTGAGCGCGCTGCTAAGTTTGAGCAACAAAAAGACCCCCATGATCCAAGCAAAAGTAGTAAGGTGTTTAAGGGCTTTGAACAGCTAAGTCCTGGAACCATGAAGTCACAAGAATATGATGATAATATTGCGGACCTTGTGGCATTTATGTCTTGGATGGCTGAGCCAACCCAGTTACAACGCAAGCGCATCGGCGTAGTTGTTTTATTGTTCTTGGCCATCTTTACCTTAATTGCTTGGCGTTTGAATAAAGCGTATTGGAAAGATATTCGTTAAGTCCAAGCGTTTTGCTTTAATAATTTGATTTAAAGGATACCTGCTTATGATGGTGTTGTACTCGGGCACAAATTGCCCATTCTCACAACGCTGCCGCCTTGTTCTGTTTGAAAAAGGTATGGATTTTGAGATACGGGATGTCGATCTGTTTAATAAACCAGAAGATATCTCGGTCATGAACCCATATGCGCAAGTGCCTATCTTGGTTGAGCGCGATCTCATTTTGTATGAGTCCAATATCATTAACGAGTACATTGATGAGCGCTTTCCTCATCCTCAACTCATGCCGCCCGATCCGATTGCGCGCGCACGCGCACGCCTGTTCTTATTTAATTTTGAGAAAGAACTCTTTGTGCACGTTAGTGCACTCGAGAATGAGAAGGGTAAAACTGCTGAGAAATTACATGAGAAGGCTCGCTTAGCGATTCGGGATCGTTTAACGCAACTAGCCCCAATATTTGTCAAAAACAAATATATGTTGGGCGAAGAGTTTTCCATGCTTGACGTTGCAATCGCCCCCTTACTCTGGCGTCTTGAGCATTACGGCATTGACCTCTCCAGAAATGCGGCACCCTTACTCAAATATGCAGAGCGTATTTTTAGCCGCCCAGCCTATATTGAGGCATTGACCCCTTCCGAGAAAGTGATGCGCCGCTAATTTGATAATTAGCTGCACTCTTCGGTTGGCTTAAAATCGTAATGATGGCTACCGACGCTCCAAGTACCAAACCCTATCTAATCCGTGCACTGCATCAGTGGTGTACGGATTTTGGTTTTAC
>DENG01000010.1:4506-4691 GCA_002359975.1 Polynucleobacter sp. UBA2650 | reverse complement strand
CATCAACTGCATATTGAGAACGATTGGATCAGTTTTCAGGCTCGATTTGGGGGTATACCCAAGAAAGTATTGGTTCCAGTCACCCATGTCTTGGCAATCTATTCTAGAGAAAATGGTCAGGGGATGTCCTTCCCATTTGATCCCGAAACAAAGGGGCCAGTGGATAATGGGCTTGGAAATAAAGA
>DENG01000010.1:2693-4447 GCA_002359975.1 Polynucleobacter sp. UBA2650 | reverse complement strand
ATGCCCCATTAGCTCATCTGGTAGAGCAACTGATTTGTAATCAGTAGGTGGTCTGTTCGAGTCGGACATGGGGCACCAAAATTCCCCCGTTTTTATTATTCTATTTAGTCAGATCAATTTTCTTAGTTTCTGGCAAGAAGAAGATCGCCAGCCCAGCTGCGATAGCTAAAAAGATGGTTGGGTACCATAAACCAGCGAGCGGACTGGAAAACTCTTTATTAAGCCAAGTGACGATAAGAGGTAGCATCCCTCCGATCCAGCCTGCTGCAAGATTATGTGGCAGGGTTGCAGCACTATTGCGCGTTCGCGCGGGAAATAGTTCCGCCAATAGGGCAGTTTGTGGCCCAACCACTAGAGCCAATGGCAACGTGATGGCTATGAGTACGACGATCATGAGGGAGTAGTCCGGGGCAGTTTGCTGACTGAGTGTTTGTAAAAACTGATAAGCCGGCTGAATCAGTATCGTGCCAAGGAGTAATCCGCTGATGACCACTGGTCTTCGGCCGATCCTATCAGAGAGTGCCCCAGAAATAATCGTTAATGGGAACAAAACTATCGTTGCGGTAATCGTTAAAGTATCCACAATTTGTGGGTTAATTTGTAATGCCGACTTCATAAATATGCCGGTGTATACCTGTACGCAGAAGAATAAAACAGAGCCACCGGCTGAGATACAAAAGAAGAGTAAGAACATTTGCTTGCGGGTCTCTTTATCTTTGAAGTTATCGCGTAAGGGCGATTTTGATGTTTCACCTTTGGCAAGCATATTTTTGAAGATGGGTGTTTCTTCTAAGGTCATACGCACCTTTAATGCCACCAAGAGAAGCACAATCGAGAACCAAAACGGTACTCGCCACCCCCATTCCTTAAAACTTGCGGGGTCCAGAAATTGATTGAGTAAAAGAAGTTGGAGGGTTGATACCAGCATACCCAAAGGACCCATTAACTGCAGAACACTAGTCTTAAAACCCCGATTAGAGTCTCCGGCGTGTTCCGTGAGGTAAACCGCGCTACCCCCAATTTCACCCCCGGCTGATAAGCCCTGAAGAAGTCTTAAACTCACCAAAAGAATGGGCGCCAAAATGCCAATTTGCTCGTAAGTTGGCAAAAAGCCAACTGCAAATGTAGCCCCACCCATTAAAGAGATGGTGATTAGAAAGACGGGCCTTCTGCCAATGCGGTCCCCGAGGGAGCCAAAGAAGGCCGCCCCCAAGGGCCGCACAATCATCCCAGCCCCAAATGTAGCAAGGCTTGCTAAAAGCCCAGTAACTGGGTCTGAGCTTGGAAAGAATAAGGGTGCAAAAGCCACCGCAAGGGTTGCAAAGGTAAGAAAGTCATACCACTCCAGAAAGGTGCCAAAGCAGGCTGCTGTAGCAATTTTGGGGTAAGACTGATTAGAATTACTCATAAATTAATGACACTAAAGATGTATAAGCTATTGATTTAAAATGACTATTTAATAGATTAGAGACTTTTATGTTGCATAGCAATAATATTTATTGCAAAGCAGCAAAAAATTGGGTATAGTTTCATGGTGCAGTGCAATATTGAATACATTAACTTAATGGAGAGTACACCATGAATCAAGATCAAGTAACAGCAAAATTGTCGCAAATTCAGAGCAAGAACCTCGAGACCGTTTTTTCCTTGGGCGAAGCCGCTCTTGAGAATGCACAAAAGCTCGTAGAACTCAATTACGACGCATCCAAGAACGCACTTCTGAATGCTCAAGAGAACATTCAGCAGGTAATCAC
>DENG01000010.1:194-2614 GCA_002359975.1 Polynucleobacter sp. UBA2650 | reverse complement strand
AGCGGTAAAGAGTTCGCTAACGTTGTAGAAGCTAGCATTGAACAAACTCAAGTTGGTATGCAAGATTGGGTAAATACATTAGCTGCTAACGCACCAGCTGGTTCGGATGTATTTGTATCTGCATTCAAAACTTCGATGAACTCGGTGATGCAAGGTTTTGAGCAGTTCCGTGAAGCCAGTAAAGATGCAATGGCAACGGTTGAGAAATCTGCTGACCAAGCTTTCGAAGCATTCCAAGGTCAAATTGCTCAAGTAAAAAAAGCTGCTGCTCCGGCTAAACGCAAGGCTGCTTAATTGAGCCAGTTTTACCAGTAGGATTTATGAGTCAAGAACCCGCCCTATATGGGCGGGTTTTTTTATTCAGTGTTGAGTTTTTATTCTTCTTCGTGATTCAGTAAATTATTAGCAATTACTTTATTGGGTTTCACACCCAACTCCTTAACGCGTTCTGCTGCTTTAATCAAATTACCTTTACCCGACTTGAGCTTATTAAAGGCGTCATGGTAGCTTGATTGGGCTTGATCAAGACGCTTTCCAATTTGCTCTAAGTCCTCTACAAACCCCACAAACTTGTCATAGAGATTAGCGCACTGCCGAGCAATTTCCATTGCATTCTTATTCTGTTGATCCTGGCGCCATAAGTGAGCTACCGTTCGGAGTGTTGCCATCAGAGTGCTGGGACAGACCAAGACAATATTTTTAGCAAGGGCCTCTTGATATAAATTAGGTGATGCCTTAAGTGCGCTTAAAAATGCTGGCTCAATGGGGATAAACATGAGCACAAAATCAACGGTAGATAAATCAGCGATACCTGAATAGTTCTTAGCAGACAGCCCTTGAATATGTTGACGGATCGATTGGATATGAGCTAAGAGCTCTTGTTTTGCAATCGCATCGTCGCCCGCTTCAGTATGGCGGGCATAGGCTGTAATCGATACTTTGCTATCAATGACTAGGTGTCGGCCTTCGGGGAGCTTAACGATCACATCAGGCTGAAGTCTTCCGCCGTCGGCTTGTGTATGACTATCTTGGACAAGGTATTCTTCACCCTTGCGAAGGCCAGAAGACTCGAGGATGGACTCCAAAACAAGCTCTCCCCAGTCACCCTGAATCTTCGAGTCGCCCTTTAGGGCATTGGTCAATGATCTTGCCTCATCCGACATCTTGAGATTGAGATTGGCTAGGCGCTCGATCTCGTTCTTCAGAGCAAAGCGCTCACGTGACTCTTGGTCGTAGGAGTTACTAACCTGTTCCTTAAACTCGGTTAGCTTAGTTTGCAAAGGTTTTAATAAGATATCTAATTGCTGCGCGTTTTGTTCTGTAAATTTTCTAGACTTATCTTCCAAAATCTCATTGGCTAGGTTCTTAAACTGATTAGTGAGTGCTTCTTTGGCTTCATTGAGAGACTCAATACGGTTCTGTACTTGCTTGCGCTCAGAATCTAATTCTGCCTCTAAACGAATAGCATGCAAAACAGCTTGATCACGTTCTTCGCGTAAGGCGTTTAAAAGAGTAGTTTGCTCAAACAGGGATACAGCAGTCTGTTTTTGATGAGAGCGCAAGATAAAAACATAGACCAATAAGCCGATGGTAATACCAAAGCTTAGGGCGGGGATTAGAAGACTAAGATCAGACATGGGCATTAGTCTAAATTAGACCAAGCCCACTGGGTGAGCTTTTAAAACGATAAATGGATAGGAGTAAATCAAGCCCCAAGTAGCTTTTTAAGCTCGCCGCTTTGGTACATTTCAGTCATGATGTCAGATCCGCCAATGAACTCTCCATTGACATAAAGCTGAGGAATGGTCGGCCAGTTGGCATACTCTTTAATCCCCTGACGGATTGCCTCATCATCAAAGACATTGACCGTATGCAGTGTCTCTACTCCACAGGCACGCAAAATATTAATGGCGTTACCGGAGAAGCCGCATTGGGGGAACTGGGCAGTACCTTTCATAAAAAGGACTACAGGATGGCCGGTCACAATCTCTTTAATACGGGTTTGAGCATCACTCATGGGTTAAATCCTTTCATTGAATCAACCCCCATATTTTATGACCTATTTGCTAATGGGGTTTTAGGAGCCTTACGACCAATACTAATCCGCATATGCCCGGCTAGGTCAGGACGAGACTCCACATCCGATAAGCCTGCCTGATTCAATAGGGCGCGAACCTGCTCTGCCTGATCGTAGCCATGTTCCAAGGCAATGAGGCCATCCCCCTTTAGAAACTCCTGACACCCATCTAAAATCAAGCGGATGCATTGCAAGCCGTCGTGTTCGTCGGTCAGGGCTTTGCGGGGCTCAAAGCGTAAGTCTCCTTCTTGAAGATGTGGGTCACTCGGGTCAATGTAAGGAGGGTTACTCAGAATTAGATCAAAACTACCAAGCCACTCCTTGGGAATATTTGTATACCAAT
>DENG01000010.1:0-125 GCA_002359975.1 Polynucleobacter sp. UBA2650 | reverse complement strand
GAGCCAGTTCCCAGATCTAGAACTCTTAGCTTTAAAACTTGATCAGAATGAGTAATCTGACATTTGATCTCCTCGATGGCGAGATCGACCAAGAGCTCGGTCTCTGGTCTAGGAATGAGAACCGA
>DENG01000094.1 GCA_002359975.1 Polynucleobacter sp. UBA2650 | reverse complement strand
GCCATTCGATTACGAGATTCAGAAGGTATTTTTCAGCGGCGAGCTGATCATAAAAGACAGATCCCGCCACTTATTGAATTACCTCAACTATTACGCGCAAGCAAAGCAATTGAAGAAAATCAGGAAACATTAAAAGATTTAGAATATCTACGCGGGGTTGGAACATCGCTAGGTGGCCTTAGACCAAAATGCAGCATCATCGATGCCGATGGAAATCTATCGATTGGGAAATTTCCAAGCGTGGGGGATACCCGATCGATCGTTCATGGTGAGGTTCTAGCCCTTCAATTGGCGAAGCGCTGTGGTATCGATGCTGCTAGCTCGCAAGTCATTGACTCCGACGGCATTCCAGTTGCATTGATAAAACGGTTTGACCGTAATGGCCAAAAACGATTGATGTACTTATCTGCCAATTCATTGCTTCAAGCTAAATCACATCAACAATACTCTTATGAGGACATTGCAAGCCTTATTCGAACCATAAGCCCCAAAGCCAAATATGACCTTGGTCAGTTATGGAGACGGATGATATTTAATATATTGATTAATAATGTGGATGATCACCTAAAAAACCATGGCTTCTTGCACACCACAGACGATCAGTGGGTACTGGCACCAGCATTTGATTTGAATCCCTTCCCTGACAAAATGAGGGCATTAAAAACGTGGATTTCGCTGCAAAGTGGAGAGTTTGCCTCGTTAGATGAAGCGTTGACTATTTCAAAATCATTTGAGTTGTCAAATAAAGAGGCAAAAGTCATTTTGTCTGAAATGAGATCAATCGTCTCCACATGGAAGCCCATAGCGCAAAATTTAGGAATGAATGCTCGTGATATCGATCAATATGCTCCTGCATTTGAATATCAGGAGCCATAGGCATTTTCTTTTGGATCTGTCAGAATACAGAATTATCCTTTGCAATAAAACGAGCCACCGGAAATTCTTTGAACGATAAGTTGATCAACCCTCTATTAAAATCAGGCACATGGCTTGATCGGATTGCCTGGAACGAACTCGGCTTGGTGGCAGTCATTGCGCAAGAAGCCTCGAGCGGTGATGTCTTGATGATGGCATGGATGAACCAAGAGGCCTTGCTGCAAACCTTGCAAAAGGGTGAGGCGGTGTATTGGTCGCGTTCACGCAATAAGTTATGGCACAAGGGTGAAGAGTCTGGCCACTTTCAGACCATACGTGAGATCCGTTTGGATTGCGACGGCGATACTCTTTTGCTCATTGTTGATCAGAAGGGTGGTATTGCCTGCCATACTGGCAGACACAGTTGTTTCTTTAATGAATGGGACTCTGTCGCAAACAATTGGGTCGATACAATAAAGCCATGATGGATAGCAAACCAAATCTCGATTCAGTCTTGGTTCACCTTGCCGATGTAGTGGATCAACGCCGTGCTGATTTAACGGCTGGCAAGATTGATGCTAGTAGTTCTTACATTGCTCAACTCTTTACCAAGGGAGATGATGCAATTTTGAAGAAGATTGGGGAAGAGGCAACCGAGACGGTCATGGCTGCCAAAGATTCTCGTCAGCATCAATTGGACCCAAAACACCAAGCCTTATTGGTGGGTGAGATGGCGGATTTATGGTTTCATTGTCTTGTTGCCCTATCCAAGTTCAATTTACGTCCCGAGGATGTCTTGGCTGAACTCAAGCGTCGGGAGGGGGTTTCGGGCTTGGCTGAGAAAGCGGCCCGTAAGCCTTAATTAACCCTAAGTAGCCCAAAGCACCTTGTTTTGGGGAGGTTTTCGGGTAAGATCCATGTCCATGAAGCATTCTAGCTATGACCCCAACTGCATTTTTTGCAAGATTATTGCCGGGGAAATACCTTCCCAAAAGGTATATGAGGACGAAGAAATCCTCGCTTTTAATGACATTAATCCGGCAGCCCCAGTCCATTTTTTGATTATTCCCAAAAAACATATCCCTATGCTGGGATCCGCCACTGCCCACGATGCACCATTGCTAGGTAGAATGATGGAATTAGCCCCGCGTTTGGCTCTACAACAAGGATCTCGCCCTGGTAAAGAGGGTGGTTTTCGGGTGTTGGTGAACAATGGCGCGGATGGGGGTCAAGAGGTTTACCACTTGCATTTGCATGTGATGGGCGGGCCACGCCCCTGGAAAAAATAATTTGAGGAGAAATTGAGATGGGCTCATTTAGTATTTGGCATTGGTTAATCGTATTGGCGATCATTTTGTTGGTGTTTGGCACCAAGAAATTGCGTAATATCGGCTCAGATTTAGGCGGAGCAGTGAAAGGCTTTAAAGATGGCATGAAGCCTGGTGAAGAAGCTAAGACCGATCAAATTCAGTCGCAAGCAGCGCCCGCTGACAAAACAGTGGACGTGCATGCGAAGGACGTTAATAAGTCCTAAGCCATTCCATTTGTACTTAGCAGAACACTTTTCTACTAGCGCTAATCAAGAACCGGCGATGCTTCGATGATTGATCTTGGTGTATCAAAGCTCGCCCTCATCGCAGTGGTGGCTTTGATTGTGGTGGGCCCTGAACGTTTACC
>DENG01000041.1 GCA_002359975.1 Polynucleobacter sp. UBA2650 | reverse complement strand
TTTCCGGAGCTCTACCGCCAACACGAAACTGTAGACTGCCAAGTAATACCCGCGGCATTTACCCACACAACCGGTAAAGACCATTGGGAGATTTTGTTACGCGCCCGCGCAATTGAAAACCAATGTTATTTCTTAGCGTCGGCTCAGGGTGGCTTGCATCAGAACCAAAGGCAGACCTGGGGGCAGTCTATGCTAATTGATCCCTGGGGTCACATCATTCAAGAACTTCCTAGCGGCGAGGGATTTGTAATTGGTCAAGTCCAAAAAGAAACCCTTGAGGGGGTTCGCTCCAAGCTGCCTGCTCTAAAACATCGTAAGCTATCGTAATGAATACCTCTGATCTTCCACTACATCATCTTGCAGCACCCCTTGAGGCCAACCAAGCCTTTGATCTCGCAAACTCTGTTTTGCTTAAGCCAAATGGGCTCAGCACCTCAGACCTAGATCATCTGTTTGGTGTGATGCATGCACATCGTCTAGACGATGCCGATCTTTATTTTCAACACACACGAAGCGAACAATGGAGTCTAGAGGAAGGCATTGTTAAATCCGGTAGCTTCAATATTGATCAAGGGGTTGGGGTCCGCGCTATCTCAGGAGATAAAACAGCCTTTGCCTACTCGGATGTCATTAGCGCAGAAGCTTTATTAAAAGCAGCCAATGCCACTCGAGTGATTGGACCAAAAGGTGGGAAGGTAAAACTTCGCAACCCGATCATAGGACAAAGCCATTTAAGTACATCACTGTACTCCCACCTAAATCCATTGGACTCCTTAAAGCCTCCAGAAAAAATTGCGCTCCTCGAGCAAATTGAACGTCGTGCTAAAGCACGTGATCCCCGCATCATTCAAGTAATGGCGAGCCTTGCGGGTGAATTTGATGTTGTTCTGGTAGCACGCGCAAATGGTTTAATGGCAGCCGATATCCGTCCATTAGTACGCGTATCCGTTCACGTCATTGCCGAACAAAATGGTCGTCGTGAATCAGGCTCTGCTGGCGGTGGCGCACGAACTGACTACGGCTTCTTTAATGCAGAACGAATTCATCAATGGGTTGATGAAGCGGTTGACAACGCTCTACTCAATTTGGGTTCACGGCCCGCTCCTGCAGGACCAATGACTGTGGTCATGGGCCCAGGCTGGCCGGGTGTACTCTTGCATGAGGCAATCGGACACGGACTTGAGGGCGACTTCAATCGTAAGGGCTCCTCAGCCTTCTCGGGCCGAATCGGTGAGCGCGTAGCCGCCAAGGGTGTAACAGTGGTTGATGACGGTACCTTAAGCGGTCGACGTGGCTCCCTCAATATGGATGACGAAGGTACGCCCACACAATGCACCACACTGATCGAAGATGGGATGCTCAAAGGCTACATTCAGGATAGTTTAAATGCGCGTCTGATGAAGATGCCCTTGACTGGGAATGGCCGACGCGAAAGCTTCGCCTCCCTCCCCCTACCCCGAATGACGAATACATATATGCTGGCTGGCCAATACGACCCCCAAGAAATTGTGGCGAGCATTGATCGTGGTTTATACGCAGTGAACTTTGGCGGCGGTCAGGTTGATATTACAAGCGGTAAATTTGTGTTCTCTGCCTCAGTCGCATATTGGGTAGAAAACGGTAAGATTCAATATCCGGTGAAAGGTGCAACCATCATCGGCAATGGCCCTGAATCTCTCAAGCAGGTCACTATGATTGGCAACGACTTACGTTTAGATAGTGGGGTTGGCGTATGCGGTAAAGAAGGTCAGAGTGTGCCTGTTGGAGTTGGTCAGCCCACCTTACGAATTGATCAAATGACTGTAGGTGGAACCGCCTAAAAAGGCAGTCTTTGTAATCAGGCTTTAGAATAGAAGCCATGAGCACTAAACCCCAAAACCCTCAAGAAAGCTGGTACGCGAGTATCGATAAGACCTCTGCGACCGATGACCAACGCGTAGGTAATATTACGGTTCTGCCTCCGCCAGAGCATTTAATTCGGTTTTTTCCTATTTCTGGCACGCCAACGGAGAAGTTAATCGGTCGTACCCGCGAGAAAATCCGCAATCTTATCCATGGCAAAGATGATCGTTTATTGGTCATCATCGGCCCCTGCTCCATTCATGATCCAGCAGCTGCAGTTGAATATTGTCAGCGTCTCCTAAAAGAACGTAGCCGCCTGAGCGCGGATCTTGAAATCGTGATGCGTGTCTATTTTGAAAAGCCACGTACTACGGTAGGTTGGAAGGGTTTAATCAACGACCCCTACCTTGATGAAAGTTTTAAGATCGAAGAAGGTTTGCGTATTGCACGCCAGGTGCTAATGGAAATTAATCGTCTCGGCATGCCAGCGGGTAGTGAGTTCCTCGATGTAATTTCCCCCCAATACATCGCTGATCTAATCTCATGGGGTGCAATTGGTGCGCGCACCACCGAAAGCCAGGTTCACCGAGAGCTAAGCTCTGGCCTGTCTGCGCCGATTGGATTTAAAAATGGTACGGATGGCAATATTAAGATAGCGACAGACGCCATTCAGGCGGCGCATCGACCACACCACTTCCTTTCAGTGCACAAAAATGGTCAAGTTGCCATTGTAGAAACTAAGGGCAATAAAGACTGCCACGTAATTTTGCGGGGCGGCAAAGAACCAAACTATGAAGCGAAGTATGTGCAAGCTGCTTGTGCTGAACTAGAAGCCGCCAAACTTCCAGCGCGATTGATGATTGATCTATCGCATGCAAACTCAAGCAAGCAACATCAACGACAAATTGATGTGGCCAATGATATTGCCGAGCAAATTGAGAGTGGATCAAAACATATTTTTGGGGTCATGATTGAAAGTCATCTCCATTCAGGTGCGCAGAAATTTACACCCGGCAAAGATGATCCCAAGGCTCTAGAGTACGGCAAGAGTATTACGGATGCTTGTATTAATTGGGATGA
>DENG01000043.1:4933-5130 GCA_002359975.1 Polynucleobacter sp. UBA2650 | reverse complement strand
TGATGCACGTCTTTCGATAAAGCGGGATACGCCATACTCTTGCCATCAGCCACAATTGCGGTAGCAGGCTTCATGAAAAAGAATGGTGGCTCGCGGTCTGGGTCATGCCCCATCTCGCGCGCATGGTCAGCGTAGTTACGGCCAACACAATAAATACGATTAACTGCAAATCGTTTAGTGTCCCCCTGTACAGGGAG
>DENG01000043.1:1708-4911 GCA_002359975.1 Polynucleobacter sp. UBA2650 | reverse complement strand
ACTCATGATTACTTTCTATTTTAATTTTTAGACTCAATTAATCCGGCTTTATTACAACCATCTTGTGTAATTTGATACGATTTTTTCTATGCTCGATAAATATCAATGATACAGTCCCATTATCAAAGTTTATTACTCATCCAGTCTTGATCCGGATTGGGTGGCTCTGGAGTAAAGCCCGAAGCACGGACTGCTTCAATTGCACAAAATTCATCTTTATCGGATGCGTCGCCACTAATACCGATTGCACCGATTGCAACGCCTTCTTTGTTTAGAACTAAAACTCCACCTGGCGTTGGTATAAAACGACCAGACGAGGCAGCCGCCAGAGCAGATTGAAATGTTGGGCGATCAGATAACCGGTCGCGGATTTGTCTCGTTGCCATGCCCATTCCTAGGGAACCCCATGCCTTTCCGATGGCAATATCAGATCGCAATATGCCACAGCCATCTTCGCGCCGAAATGCTACTAGATGGCCACCTGAATCTAATACGGCTATTGCTAAGGGCAATAATTGATATTTTTTGCGGAGTTCAATGGCCTTCCCTATCAATTTCTCGGCTAGTTCAAGCTCCAGACTAGAGTAAACCCCAATTAAACGCTCGGCCATAAGAATTCCTTAAAAAAAGGATATTTAAACACGTCATTCTTAACTACCCAAAGCAATATTGTTGGATTAATATAAATCCCATCAAATGCAAATCATTATGGAGACCCATGCTTTCAGCTACAGACAATGCGTATCTCAATACCAGTGAGCCCAATACTCCAATGGGAAACTATCTACGTTGCCACTGGCATCCGGTAGCCCTTTCAGAGGAAGTTGCAAAGCCAGATTGCGCGCCTATTCGAGTCAAGATAATGGGTGAAGATCTTTTACTCTTTCGCGATAGCAATGGAAAGACTGGTTTGATTGAACCATTCTGTGCGCATCGAGGCGCAGATCTTTTCTTTGGTAGAAATGAAGAATGTGGTATTCGTTGCATCTATCACGGATGGAAATACGATATACATGGGAATTGTATTGACATGCCCAATGTTCCCAAGGATGCTGCCTATCACGGTAAGATAAAAATTAAGTCTTATCCGACTCAAGAGTTTGCTGATATGGTTTGGGCATACATGGGGCCTCCGGATATACAACCGATTGAAGTCCCACAACTTGAGGCAGGTCTTGTTCCCCCCAGTCACCGTTATGTCACAAAACGTTTGGTTGAGTGTAATTGGACGCATTCTATGGAAGGCGCTCTTGATACTGCGCACTTTTCTTTCTTACATATGCCAGCACCTGCATATCGCAAAGATGACAGCTCAAATATTGCTGCGGACGAAAGTCGTATCCGCTGGTTAAGAAATGATCCTGCGCCGCGTTTTAAGATCATTGATCATGCAGTTGGATTTTTAATTGGCGGAGCCAGAAATGCCGATCCAGGGGATCACTATTGGCGCCTAACCCAATACATGATTCCCACTCACTCTATTACACCATCTGCAATGCCTAATGAGACCTACTATGGTTACTCATGGGTTCCGATTGATGATCATCACTGCTGGATGTATGTCTATGCATGGCACCCCGACGTAGCAATCCCCGATGAGGAGAGGAAAAAATACATTAAGGGTGGTTACGGTCAATTTGCAGAATTAGGGCCTGGGTATGTGCCACTTCGAAATCGTAGTAATACTTATCTAATGAGTCGTGAAGAACAAAAAACAATATCTTTTACAGGCATACGAGGTATCGCTGAACAAGATCAGATGGCTCAAGAAAGTCAGGGATATGTTGTTGATCGTACAAAAGAAAATTTATCTCCCACAGATGTCGGAATTATTCGGTTTAGAAAGCTATTACTCCAAGAAGCAAAAGCATTTGCTGCTGGCAAAAGGCCAGATGCGCCCAATCAAGCAAAAGAATATTGTGTTCGCGGTGGAGGGGCTCATACGAAGGCAAGTCTAGCACTTGAGCAAGTAATGGAAGAACGTTTTGGTTCAATCACTGGAAAGGTTAATCATGCAAATAACTAATTTTTTTCGTTTTTTAGGTATTGGTTTAGTACCTTTATTTTTTAGCTTTAATTTAAGTGCGCAGGCTTATCCAAATAAACCCGTTACCGTAATCGTTCCGTTTTCAGCTGGTAGTGCAAGTGATGTCGTTACACGTGTGCTGCTTGAAAAGGTAAGCAGTAATACGAATACTCGCTTCATATTTGATAATCGACCTGCTGCTGGAGGAAACGTTGGAACCGCTGCGGTTGTAAAAGCAGAACCGGATGGATACACCATTGGTTTAAGTACTTCAGGCCCGCTGGCGGTCAACAAAATATTAAATCCTGATCTTGGCTACGATCCAGAACGTGATCTCCAGCCAATTGCTCTTTTTGCTATCTTGCCAAACATAATCGTGGTTAGCTCAACACTGAATATCAATAATCTCTCCCAACTTAACGACTATATCCGTAAGACACCCGATGTGGCTTACGGTTCCGTTGGCAACGGCAGCTCACAACATTTAGCAGGTGCTTACTACGAACAATTGCTGGGCGCAAAAATGACCCACGTTCCCTATCGTGTAACTGCAAACATGGTGACTGATTTAGTTGCTGGCCGAGTTCCGATTAGCTTTCAATTACTGCCTAATGTATCTGGTCAAATAAGTGCTGGCAGAGTCAAGGCTATCGCTGTTGCATCTAATCGTCGCCTACCTGCTTTACCTGATGTACCCACGGCGACAGAAGCCGGGATCAAGGGCTATGATTCGGCAGCATGGTTCGCCTTGATAGCCCCTAAAGCTACTCCGAAAGCTATTGTGGATAAATTAAATAAAGATGTTAATCAAGCTCTAGCTGATCCTGCGGTTCGTGCCAAATTTGCAGAGCTTGGTGCCGAACCCGTATCTGGACCACCAGAAGATTTGACGCAACTCATGGCTTCCGATATTAAGAAATGGACAGCCATTATCAAAAAAGGTGGTATTACTATCGATAAACAGTAATCAAGACATCATCTGCTTGAGCTGTTCCATAAATAACTCTTCACCATGGTTGATCTTCTCATGCCATTGCTCGCCTGCTTTGCTATCAGCAGAGTCGCTAATGTACTTAAAAGATAACCAGGGGATGTGATGCTGGTGAGCAATTGCTGCAATGGCGTAGAGCTCCATATCAACCACATCAATCTTCTGCTCGACCAACCAAGGGTCTGT
>DENG01000043.1:0-1651 GCA_002359975.1 Polynucleobacter sp. UBA2650 | reverse complement strand
ATTTTGCCAACAGTGCCAAAGTTAATGATAAGTTGCGGCTGATGATGCGCAATTGCGGTCTGAGTTACAGTCGCTGCATTAATCTTCCCCACACCGGTATATGCAATAGGAATACTCTTTGGTATTGAAATCGCTTCTAGTTCATTTTTAAGCGCCACTAGCAGTAAGATTGGGGTTTGATTGGCCGTCATACTGAGAGTGTAATCCCATGAGACTTGAAGACTTTTTACCAGGCGTTCCTGACTTTCCAAAACCGGGCATCCTGTTTAGAGATATTAGCCCCCTACTTGCCAATGCTGACGCCTTTGCGACTGCTATTCAGGGCATGGGTCAATTAACCCAGGCCTATCCATTTACTCACATCCTCGGTATTGAATCCCGTGGATTTATCTTCGCCGCGGCCTTAGCGAACCATCTGAACAAAGGCTTAGTATTGGTACGCAAGCCAAATAAATTACCGCCCGAGACCCATCGAGAGTCTTATGGCTTGGAATACGGCAACGATGCCCTAGAAATTAGTACCAATGTATTAGGTGCCAATGATTCTGTCTTGGTTGTCGATGATGTATTGGCTACCGGCGGCACCATCATGGCAGCCCGTCAACTGATTGGGCGTACTGGAGCTAAAGTGAGTGGAGCGATTTGTTTACTCGAGATCGCGGGCTTAGAGGGCGCAGAGCGACTCAGGAATGCTGGTGTTTCTAATCAATGTCTTCTGAAGATGTAAGGGTGTAATTAAATCACGCCCTTTTTCTTAAGAATCTCGTCCACCCATGGCGTTGCATACTGACCGGCCTGAATCGTTTTGAGTATTTCTTGCTCTTGTTTAACTTTTTCCTGACCGAGTCGTGCTGCCTCTAATGCCTGGCTAGGCGGCACTGCAATGACGCCATCGCTATCAGCCAAAATAATATCGCCTGGATGAACAATCATTCCACCAATAGAGATCGGTACATTAATGGATCCCGGTCCTTCTTTGAGGGGACCACGCAAGTTGACCCCCTTGGCCCAACAGGGAAATGAATTTGTATCAAAGGCATCCACATCGCGCACAGCCCCATCAACCACAATACCAAGCACGCCCCTACTCTTAGCGACCGACGTTAAGATCTCGCCGATGACTGCACATCCAGTATCGCCCTCCACATCAATCACCATCACATCGCCCGCTTGCACCATTTGCAGTGCTTTGTGGACCATTAAATTATCAGCAACATGTAGTTTGATCGTGAATGCATTACCGCATATAGACATGGGAGAGCGATGAATGGGTTGGATCCCATTAGCCACTAAGGTGCGCCCCAACATATCACTAATGACTGTGCTGGGTATGCCTCGTAAGGCATTGATACCAGAGGTAGCAGGTTCAACACGGGGGGAAATATGAATACCATGGCTCATCAAGACAATCCTTTGCTGGAGTTTAGGCAATTGTATTGCTTTGCTGATTGCTTAGGATCAATGGGTAAGTTCCAGTATGATAATCAGCACTACTTAAAGGAGCCGTTATGCCTACCCTCATGAAAAAGATCGTTTCTGTCTTGTTTGCCCTTTGCGTGATTACTCCTGCAATTGCCCAGAGTGATGTAGGTAATTGGCCAAGCCAACGCCCCATCAAAATTATTGCGGTCTTTCCTCCGGGTGGATCGGT
>DENG01000035.1:8640-10298 GCA_002359975.1 Polynucleobacter sp. UBA2650 | reverse complement strand
GGCAATCACGGTGATAGAAATTGCCTAAATCATGTCAAAACTCTGACCCTCAACCGCCAAAAACTCTCGTGTTAGGGCAGAAACCGACTTGTAGAGATGAATTTCTTGATCTGCGTCAATTGCATCGCACAAATCATCGAACCAAGGACGAATATGGTCATTGAAAAAGACCCTTTGATTTGTAAGGTTTGAAACCTCGACATCCTCTCCGGCAATCAGATACCGCATGACTTCGAACAAGGCTGCAATATGGTCTTCGGTCTCGCTTATCGAATCCGAGGCCTCAAGTCCAAATTGTTGAAGAGATCGCCGAATTTCTAGAAGTGGTTTTTCATGAAGATGGCCTGCCATGTAAAAGGAGCCATACAAAAACACGTTGGGTTTACCAACCCCTAGAAAACTATTGTCGTACTCGACCTTCCAGTCAAGTGCTTTACTATTTTTTGCAGCCCCCACGAGGTTCATCCAAACATCCTCAAGGGGCGCCTCACCAGCTTGACCGCCTTCTTGCTTGCCCGAGGCGATAATCTGATCCAACATGATTTGATCCGGTGGCTGAAAAAATAAACTGGCTAGAAGACCGTATAGATCAGCGCGTGCTAGATCTTCTGCAAGGCCCTCTTGGCTCAGTTCGGCTTTTTGGTCTGCTTCGTTTTTAGTCATTCGTTCGATCACAACTCTTTTTTCATCATATCAACGACACGGCAATCGCTACACATCTTTAAACGATCCAGTGCTTCTCCAGAGAATGCTTGATGGGAACCAATGCGGCCCAACATCAACTCCACCATCTTTAGGGTTCCAAAGGCCTTGCCACAACTAACGCAATGGAAGGGTTCGGTTTTATTGAGGGTTACTTTTTCTTTACGGTGCTCAATCGAGCGCAAGCGTGGGCTCAGCGCAATGGCACTCTCCGGGCAGGTTTGCTCACACAGTCCGCACTGCACGCACTGTTTCTCAATAAAGGACAGCTGTGGCTCATCGGGATTGTCGAGTAATGCACCCTCGGGGCAAGCGCCCACGCAGGACATACACAATGTGCAAGCATCTTTATTGACGATCAAACCGCCCAGTGGCGAATGAGCCGGCAATGGCACCCCTTCTGCAGGCAAGGCTTGGGGCGCAAATTGCAAAAGGTGCTCCAAACTAGTTTCCAAGGTCTCACGCTTTTGTAAAGAAAGCGCAAAACTTGCAGGGTTCGCAAGTAATTTGTGAGCCTTACGCTGGCGTAGTTCAGACATGACTTTGCTAACCGGCGCAATATCCTCACTGGAGTTTGCAATGATGCACTGAATGCGTTTGCTGTAACCCATCGCTACTAATATTGAGTTAGCCAGATCTACCTGTTCAGTAAGCGCTAATCGATAGCCAGGGTCCTCGTCACCGCTTAGCAAAAGTAGTATTTCCCCAAAGCCATAGGCCAAGGATCCAAACCATAAATCAATTCCGGTCGAGGCAATGTGCTCAACCGCCAATGGAATAACAAACGCTGGCAGGCCGGTGGTTTCCTTGGCGCGCAAGCGGGCTGCGCGTCCGAGGTGATCTAAGAGAGCGGTACCGGCCTTTTGACTATGTATCAATAAACTTGGAGCAGCATCGCCGGCTTTCGTACTTTTTAGAGCCCCTAAATACGTTTGCGCCAAGGTCTTTACTTGTTT
>DENG01000035.1:6184-8603 GCA_002359975.1 Polynucleobacter sp. UBA2650 | reverse complement strand
GCTCCACAACCCATACATAAATTAGGATTAACTTCGACCTTACCTTGGCCATCTTTGAACGTAGACTGAATTGCCTTCGTAGAACAAACATCAATACAAGCGGAGCAACCTACCTGACCATTGCGTCCATGCGCACATATCTTGTCGTTATATGAGAAGTATTTTGGTTTCTCAAACTCTCCGACCATGCCGATCAATTGACTAGCAGCCATTGATTGTTCGAAGGGGTCCGAGCCGGGTGCAAAATAGCCCTGTGGTTTTTGACTAATCTGAATGCTGGGGATTTCTTGTAAATCTAGGATGAGATCAAACTCACCCTCACGCGCTTGATCAGTACGCTCAAAATTAATTGCGCCGATGCTAGCGCACGCGGTCACGCATGCCCGATGGGACTTACATTTATTTAGATCGATTTGAAAGGATGCGTCGATGGCATTTTCAGGACAAACTGAGACGCACGCACCACAACGCGTACACATCTCCGGATCAATCGGGTTCTTTAAATCCCATTTGGCTTTGAACTGTCCTAGATATCCATCTAACTGAGTCACCTTACCAGTGAAAGTTGGGTAGTCCCGTCCGGTTGGTAATGACCCAGGCTCAGTACATAAAACACTGACCTGCAAGCTGTCACCTAATTTATTTGCCCATTGAAAGGCGGTCTTGCCAGGGCCGATCACCAGTAGCCGACCTTCGCTGTTGTAATCAACCACAGGCACAGCATCTGGTTCCGATAAATCCGATAAAGCGAGTAAAGCTTTAATCTTGGGCGTCGACTTGTCTGCCTCTTGCGTCCAGCCCGCAAGTTCACGAATATTGACAAACTTTAGGGGGGCAATCAAAGGCTTCTCGGCCTGCGTAGCTAGTTCTGAGAATAAGGCCCGCTCCTGAGTACAAGCAACAACAATCGCCTCAGGCTCATTGAGCGCATTCAGAAATTGACCTACCTCTTGCCGGCACAAAGCCGTATGGACAGGAAGGCCCAGCTCCTTAGTATCAAGGGGCATACTTTTATTACAGTCACAAATAAGTTTTTTAGTCATTCAATCAGAAAACTAAGGATTTCAGTACTAGGCACTGGAATCAGGCTTAATTTGTCTCTCTCCAGTTTGCTGGTTTTGGATTTCGTTTGGGTCAGAATCGCTAGATTCTATATCGATCCGCCGGTGAGCGTGGCGAGGGTTTGGATTAACGGTCACATTATCATTGGGTGAGGGCTCTGCTAAGGCCTCTTTGCTATCTGTCTCGAGTTGCGCATTCCCTTCCGTATCAGAATCCTTTTTGGCATCCTTAAACTCGGGATACAGCTCATCGGTGGTCTTAAAAATACCCAACATATCGGATTGAGCCATACGCTTGAGCATTTCCATCGGAATGGGATCGGGCTTGGTGTAGTCGTCAATATAAATATCAAGACCATCCATCACATTAAAGTGCGGGTCACTAAACATTTTTTTCATGGCAGCCTGCTGAACTACTGGGTCCACATCTGCTCGCATAAAAGCTGAGAAATCAGCGGCTTTCACATCAATCTTTTCAACATCTTCTAATGTGAGTGCTTGCGGTGTCTCTGATGGTTTCGTTAAATCATCGGGTGCAGGAGTTAATGCGGGGTCTGGCTGCAAGGCCTTATCAACAAGACCGGGGGCAGTCTGCTGCGACCCATCCTTAACGGACTCCTCTGTGACGCCCGCCTTCTTGCGCGCCCATCGATTTAAGAAATTAGATTGGGTCATTGGGGCTCTGCAGGACGGTTTGCACCTTTGAATGAAGCGGGCCGGGCACGTTTCTTGGGTTCAGGTTTGTAGTTTGCTGTGACATATTCCGCTAAGTATGATTTCATCTCTGCTTGCAATGGTGCCGTATCGACCGACTCGCCACCATCAATTAAACGAGATGCCTCGTTATAACTCAGCATCAAACGATGTGGTACTGCAATGCCTGCACCATCTTCATTAATCACAGATGCCATTGAATTTGGTTCCAAGTAGTCTTGATAATCCACTTCCAGACGCCACATGACAAACCAACAAGGCTCGGGTGCAGTGATATTTAGAAAATAGCCCTCTGCCTCATCGGCGAAGAAATGATAGTCAAAACCTGCAAACAACCAGGATTCGCCCTCATCATCTCGCTCCAGAAAGCGGCCCACCACTTTACGGTTTTGCTCCGTACCGGCAAGCTCTAGACTTTTACCAAACTGACCGATATCAGGAATGACCTCAATGGGTTTCCAACGATAGTTCTGCCATGGATTATCAATCTTCTGTTTGCGAATAATGATGGCAAAACGCATGATGAGCTTCTATTACTAAGTCTTTTGCACAACGATACTGGGGAACTTACTGCTCATATCTTTGGTCAGGTTCGCAACCCGAATCGCTACTTGTCGTGCAATCCCTTTGTAAATTGCGCTAAT
>DENG01000035.1:4132-6096 GCA_002359975.1 Polynucleobacter sp. UBA2650 | reverse complement strand
TAGTCTTGGCACATTTTCTTGCCACCGCCCTCACCAAAAATATGTTCTTCATGACTACATTTGGGACAAACATAGGTGCTCATATTCTCAATAATGCCGATGATGGGAATGCCAACCTTCTCGAACATTTTGAGACCTTTGCGCGCATCCAGCAGTGCAATATCTTGCGGGGTAGTCACAATCACAGACCCAGTCACCGGAACTTTTTGTGACAAGGTTAATTGAATATCACCCGTCCCAGGGGGCATATCCACAATCAGGTAATCCAGATCGCGCCAACGTGTTTGCCGCAGCAATTGCTCTAGGGCAGAGGTCACCATCGGGCCACGCCATACCATGGGGTTATCTGCCTCAATCAAGAAACCAATCGAGCTGGCTTGTAAGCCATGACCTTCCATTGGCTCAATAGTGTTCTCAGCCAATGATTCTGGGCGCCCTGTAATACCAAGCATCATGGGTTGGCTTGGACCATAAATATCCGCATCCAAAATACCGACTTGCGCACCCTCGGCAGCGAGAGCTAATGCAAGGTTGACTGCTGTGGTTGATTTACCAACGCCACCCTTGCCACTGGCGACTGCAATAATATTTTTGACGCCCGGTAACAGTTTGACACCGCGCTGCACCGAGTGGGCTACGATGTCGGTCGTAATGGCGACGCTCACGTTCTTCACGCCGGGTAGCTCACGGATCGCCGTGACCACTAATTTACGGATGAGATCGATCTGGCTCTTAGCGGGATAGCCTAAGACGATATCCATCGATACATCCCCATCGTTTACTTTGATGTTGCGTGCTGACTTAGCACTGACAAAGTCAATCTGGGTGTTAGGATCTTTTACAGACTTAAGTGCCTGTTGCACTGATTCAATACTGACCGACAATTCTGTCTCCTCAATAAGCCTTACGATATATGGGGGTTAACCAACTATCATAACTGGATTGGCCTGATTTTTCCAAAAGTCCCACAGAAAGATCTTGTTTGACTGAACTAATTAGCGGTATTTTCTGTATAGGAGTTCAATATCACCGTAATACGCCTTGGTCTGTGATTTCGTGGCATCGGTGTCAGTCATCAAAGCAATCCCGATTAAGTTGCCAGGTGCGTAGCCATAGGCCTTGATGTAATCGGCAGTGAGATCGCGTTGATGCATGCGCCATTGACCTAGGTTCTCTTTACCAGCATCAACAGCGATCAGCTTGACGCGCTCGGTGTAAGGATTGTTCTTGATTTGCTCCAACTGCCCTTTGGGGGACCAAACATACATTAAGGTGGCATAGGGCATTTCTTGGCCACTCAGAAGTTGCGCCATCTCGGCAACCATTCTGTCTTTCAGTGATAGTTTCGAGCGATCACCATCAAACGCGACCATCAAGCGAAGTGGCGCATCGTCGGCATATTTATCAAGGTTATCTGCTTGATCAAGGTGTGATAGTGCCTTCCATTCCCATTTGAGCCATAAGTGCTGAGATGGACGTGGATTCAGTTTGACTGCCAATCCGGAAGCAGATTGATTGGATTCAGCTTTTAGGACTGTGCGGCCTTGATATTGCTGCAGACGATAAGCCGTGTTCTTTTTATTGGGTGTGACTCGATAAAAACTCCACCCTTTGGGTAGACGACCATCCTCTTGTACTGAGAACTTTTGTGGCTCTTCGCGCGGAACAAGTGGATCAAGCTTTTTGACCTCCGCGTGATCCTCATGCTCGGAATAGCTAGCGCAGGCCACAAGACCAGTAATTACAGCCCCCATCAGAATGAGATTGAAATATCGGCGCATAAGCTGATGCATTATCGTAGAGCTTTGCCTGTCTTGCATATGAATAAAAACTTGTGGTTTTTGACCTTAGCCCAAGGTCTTTATTTAACCAATAATGTCACTTTTATTGCCATTAATGGTCTAGTGGGTTTTGCCCTGGCGCCAGCCTCTTGGATGGCCACCTTGCCAGTGATGGGCTATGTA
>DENG01000035.1:1601-4123 GCA_002359975.1 Polynucleobacter sp. UBA2650 | reverse complement strand
CTCATCGTTGCGTTCTTTGCATCCTTACTGTGCGCTTATGCGACCCTTGAGAAACACTTTTGGCTTCTTAATTTAGGAACGGTTATTGCAGGGTTTTATAACGCTAACGCCCAACTCTATCGCTTTGCAGCGGCAGAGCTAGCTGATAAAACGGCAAAAGAGAAGGCAATCTCGTGGGTGCTAGCGGGTGGCATCCTCGGTGCAGTCTTGGGTCCTAATCTGGCCAACTGGACTCGCGATTGGTTTATGCAACCCTTTGCGGGGGCATACATTACGTTAGCAGGGGTCTCTGTGATTGCTCTATGGGTGATTACTCAAATTCAATTTCAAGAAAAAGTGTTGGCTCAGGATTCGAGTGAAAGTCGGCCTCTGTTCGAGATCATGCGCCAACCACTCTTTATTGTGTGCACCCTAACTGCTGCATTAGCGTATGGCGTCATGAATTTACTCATGGCAGCCACCCCACTAGCTATGGAAGTGTGTGGCTTTAGTTTTGATAAGACGGTGTGGGTATTGGAGTGGCATGTGATTGGTATGTTTGCCCCCGGATTTTTTACGGGCACCCTGATTAAACGCATTGGGGTCATGTGGGTTCTACGAATTGGTGCTGCCCTTAATCTCATCTGCGTCATGATTGCTCTCTCTGGTGTGAGCTTTACACATTTTTTGATTGCGCTCTTTCTTTTGGGTGTGGGTTGGAACTTTTTGTTCACTAGCAGCACTGCTTTGGCGCTCGAATCCTATCGACCTGCTGAACGTGATAAAGCGCAAGGTGCAATTAATTTCTTTGTATTTTTGGCAACTGCCCTCTCCGCCTTAAGCTCTGGTGTCTTAGTGACGACTCAAGGCTGGACCTTACTTAATTTAGGCTCCATCATTCCGATGAGTGTTATTGTGCTGGCCTTGATTTGGCTTGGGATGCAACGCAAACAAGGTAAGGCTCAGCCCCTCTAAAATAGAACGATGAATACAAAAACACTTCCTACCATTGGCTTTATTGGTACCGGCATTATGGGTAAGAGCATGGCTCTCCATATCATCAAGGCGGGATATCCCTTGCATGTATTCAATCGCTCAAAAGAGAAAACAGCCTCACTCATCGAGCAAGGCGCCATCTGGCATCACTCTCCCAAAGAGCTTGCGACACACGCCGACATCATTATCACCATCATTGGCTACCCTAAAGATGTAGAAGAGGTATATCTAGGTGTCGATGGTATTTTGGCTGGAGCCAAAGCAGGATCGATTGCAATCGACATGACCACCTCTAGTCCAAGTTTGGCGGCTCGTATTGCTAAAGATGCTCTTTCAAAAAAAATAGCTGTACTTGATGCGCCAGTATCGGGTGGTGATATCGGTGCGCGCGATGCACGACTATCGATTATGGTGGGCGGCGATGCAGATGCATTTAAACAGGTCTTCCCTATTTTGGAATGTATGGGCAATAACATTGCTCTTCTTGGCCCAGCAGGCTCCGGGCAGCATGCCAAACTTTGTAATCAAATTGTGATTGCTTCCACCATCATGGGGGTATGCGAAGGCATTCGGTATGCCCAAGAGTCGGGCTTGGATGCCACTGCGGTATTAAAAGTAATTGGCAGTGGTGCCGCTGGCGGCACACAGCTTAATGTTCAAGGTCCCCGCATGATCAAGGGAGACTTTGCACCAGGCTTTATGGCAGAGCATTTTGTGAAAGATATTGGTCTTGCAATTGATTCTGCTGAAGAAATGGGATTAAAGCTACCGGGGTTGGCACAAGCGAAGCGCTTATACCAATTAATGCTTGATAAGGGAATGAGCCGAGATGGCTACCATGCCCTTTATCAACTCTATCGCGCCAACGAAGTCTAAGGCGACTCTCTGTTCATGTCATCCCCAGTATCCAAGCAGTCTCCCTTTGCTTGGTCTCTTATCTTGGTGTTGCTGGGTACCGCCATTCATTTGGTATTGGGGTTTACTACGGAGCTGTCAGTGGACGAGGCCCACTACGCCCTCTACGCCAATCACCTAGCCTGGAGTTATTTTGATCACCCTCCCTTAGTAGGCTGGATCCAATGGCCCTTGGTTGCCATTAATGCGCCCGATGGCATTCTGCGCCTAATCCCAATTGCGTTATGGATGATCTCCTGTCTCTTGGTTTACCAAATCGCAGATCAACTCAATACGTATTGCTCCAATCGTTCACTGTTTATAAAAAGAGCTGATCACAACAATCCATCTTTTGCAGGTCTTGCTGCAGTAGCCATCATTGTGTTTGCACCCTTGCCCCATGTTCTTGCCGTCGGCTTGGTACCTGATTCTTTATTAACACCGCTAAGCCTTGGTGTCCTCTGGATGGCATTGCAATGGCTTAAACAAGATGGGCAACTACGTTTTTATCAATGGATTGTTTTAGGTTTATTGTTTGGTTTAGCAGGCCTTAGTAAGTACACTGCCATTCTGTTTGTGCTTGCCTTCGCTATCGCCTGTATCAGCATTCCCCGCTTTACCTTTCTAAAGCAGGCAGGTTTTTATAGTGCCAT
>DENG01000035.1:0-1561 GCA_002359975.1 Polynucleobacter sp. UBA2650 | reverse complement strand
GTTGCTGCATTCGTCGGTGCACAGGTAATGGTCTTTGGCTTTTTGCCTCTCCTCGGATTATGGTTGTATTCACGGGCGATCGGTTTTTCTGTGCGCCCATTTGTGAGTATCTTGCTAGTGTTCTTTGTTTTGCCATTTAGTGTCTTCGCTATTTTGTCGGGGGGTGGAGGCTTGCCGCACTGGACCACCCCTGCGTGGTTTTGTTTAGCACCCATTGCGGGGCTGGGTCTTGCGCAATGGTGGCAAAGCGGTAAACGCTGGTTGATCTCTCTTATTCTGGCGGTCCAAGGTACTCTAGTGATTAGCGGACTGACATTGGTTATGACCGCAGGCTATCCGATTGCGAGTCAGTTCAAGACAAATCCCTTGGCCGATTTATATGGCTGGCGTTCTGCGTCCACGCGCGCCAATCTCTTGGTCAATGAATTGAAGGCGAGCGGCATTGCAGTTCAAAATTGGACATTGGCTAGTCGGGTGGCATGGTACGCCAAGCCAACACCTATTTTTGTGTTGGATGATCGTCAGGATCAGTTTGATTTGTGGTTTGGTAAGCTTCCCGAGGGATCAAATGTCATCTTACTGAACTGGTCTGAGATGTCATTTAAGGCACCGGTGGGTGAAGGGCAATTTAGAACCTGTCGCCCCCTAGATCGCTTACGGATAGCCCATTTAGGTCAGGCCTTAAGCCAATTTGAACTTAGTTATTGTCAAGGCTGGGGTGGAAAGTCAAAACCAGAGCGCGAGGCATTATCCTTACGTCCATGAGCTCTCAATGGAAAGTAATACTAAAGCGCAGCTGGCCCACCATTCGGATTGTTCTATCGATTGCGTTGTTATGGAAAGCCACTAGCGGTATCGATTGGAAAGCCCTGTTTGAGTCCGAACTGCAATTACAAGCCCAGTGGCTCGTTGCGGGTGGTCTTTGTATTACTGCTGCCTTTATCTGTGGCGGTCTACGCTGGGGTTTATTTATGCAACGAGCAGGCTTTCAGGGAAGCTTGCTTGGGTATGTGGCTTTATATTTCTCGGGAGGTTTAATTAATCAGGGTCTGCCCAGCACGCTGGGTGGCGATAGCTACCGCGCTATTGCCGGTACTCACTTAACCCGGAGCGGGCAACTTAGCCAAGAAAAAGAACTGGCCGAAGAGCTCAGTCACGCGGATGATCTTAAGCAGCAAAACCCTAAATTACGTTTAGGTTTTTCCATGACCCTGTTAGATCGAGTCGTGGGTCTTATGGGTAACAATATCTTAGGCGGCATTGGTCTAGTGATTGGCGGCGCCACGCTAGGCACCTGGGGCACTGAATTGGGTTACTTGATTCTGCTAGTGATGTTGGGTGCTGGGTGCGCACTTGCTTTTGCTCTGAGCTATAAACCGCTACTGATCTGGATTGAAAAACTTTTAGCGCGCTTTGATTTGCATCATGCTCTTCCCGGAATCCGTCTGGCGTTTGCCTGGCCCACCAATATTGCTCAAGGGATATTTGCGGTATCCATTCATTGCTTCAATATTTTGGCTTTAGGTTTTTGTCTCAAAGCCTATGGTGCTGAGGTACCGAC
>DENG01000061.1:2463-4908 GCA_002359975.1 Polynucleobacter sp. UBA2650 | reverse complement strand
TGTCCGTCTAAGTCTGCCTCAAAAACATCGATGTCATTCATGGATGGTCCCTTTTGGATAGATTGGCAGAGTAGGGAATGTTCCCAGTAATTTCAAGTTTATAGCCAGATAGACTTGGTACACGAGCAGAATTAGCCAAGAGGCACATCTTTTGAACTTGCAAATCTTTGAGGATCTGAGCACCAATACCGTAACTCCGAAAGTCGGTCTTTCGTTCAATGCTGGATTTAGTGTTGACACTTGACGCCTTATTGTTGACATCTGTAGCTTGTTGGCACAGCTTCTCAAATTGCTGTAGCCACTTCAGCTCAGAGGGTGCTGCAATTCCAGCGGCATTGAGAAGTACGGCAACCCCGCTTGTAGATTGAGCAATTGCCTCTAGTGCCTTACTGAGAGGCCAGGAGTGCGTGGAGCTCTCGGTGTCCAGAAGATCCAAAATGGTGACTGGCTCGTGCACACGAACTAAGACCTCTTGATGAGGCTGAGGTTGTCCTTTAATCAGTGCTAGGTGCAAACAGTTGCTCGGTTTGTCACGATAGACCACTCCCTGAAATTTACCCCAAGGGCTCATAAACTCGCGCTCGGATTCGCGCACCACAATACTCTCTGTTTGACTGCGATACTGAATCAGGTCGGCAATGGTACCAATCTTGAGTTGATGCGCTTTTGCAAACTCTAGGAGATCAGGCAGGCGCGCCATGTTACCGTCATCTTTCATGATTTCACAAATGACTGCGGTCGGAGAGCAACCAGCAAGACTGGCTAGATCACACCCTGCTTCAGTATGACCGGACCGAATTAAAACACCGCCCGGTTGAGCCATCAAGGGAAATACATGTCCTGGCTGAACTAAATCATTGGGCTTAGCATTTGGCGCTACAGCCGCCTGAATTGTGCGGGCGCGATCAGCTGCAGAGATACCCGTGGTCACGCCGGAGGCTGCCTCAATCGAGACGGTAAAGTTGGTCCCAAGGGCAGTGCCGTTTTCACGAACCATTAAAGGGAGATTAAGTTGCTGACAACGCTCTTTACTTAAGGTTAAACAAATTAAGCCCCGTCCGTGCTTGGCCATGAAGTTAATTGCTTCTGCATTGACATGATCAGCAGCGAGCACTAGATCCCCTTCATTTTCACGATCCTCCTCATCGACCAAGATAATCATCTTGCCGGCGCGTAGCTCGGCAACGATTTCTTGAACAGGACTAATGGCAACAGATTGAGGGTTTGGCATATCCGCTTAGATTCTAAATAGATCGCCATTTTAAGCCCTTAGGCTGCTTTGTAGGGGAATACAACAGAACGATCCGTAAAGCCTGATTTTGGAGTGCCATTCACTAAAGCAGAATGAATGGGAACATTCAATTTCTTAAATCAGACAAATCAGTGAAGTCGGTATGAAAAAGTTTAGTAACTGTAATGAAAAAGGCTTTGTGTTTTTAGAGCTTTTAATTGCCACGACCATCTTGGCAGGTAGCATCACGGCTTTGCACAGAATCTATGGAAATTTAGTGGTTAAGCAAATTAAGCTACAGAAAGCACAAGCTTCTATGATCGAAAGGTCTAATCAATCAGAAACTTGGATTGCTCGAGAGCGTTTGAAGTTGGTGGCGCCACAATGACACTTCTATCATGCATTACCGCATTAACTCTCAGCGCAGTCATGATCTACTCACCGCTTAAATTATTGAGCGATGTATTACTGAAACAAGCCGAGATTGAAGAAGATATCCTTTTAAACCAGAATATGAATCGTGCCATGGAGTTATTGATGAGGGCTATTCGTGAAGCAGGATATCGCTCTAACCAGAATAGTAAAAATGAGAATGACATTCAGATTAAGCAAGGTGGCCTATTTCGCGGATCGGATGCAATCGAGTTGATGCAAGATCTGCCCAAGCATTTAGCATACGACTGTATGGGAAACGTTCTTTCTAAGGAACGCACTCGTCATCGAAAAACGTATCAACACTTCTACCTCGAGCGAAGCCGTAATGATCCACGTAGCGCCATTCTGATTTGTCAGAGTCTAGATCGTCAAGGGCGTTTACATCAAGCAGAGCTTCTCAATCAGGTGCAATATCTTCAAATACATTGGGTCAATCCTCATGCAGTCGATATCAATAGCGTGAAACCTAAAGTAGCCTCTGGATTGATCAAAATCAGTCTTGGGGTAGAGCGTAAATCACAGGCAGGTAAGGGAAATACCTTGATCGAGCAAGTCCGTCTTGTTGCTCCACGACATATATGAAAGCGCCCTAATGATATTGCTATGGGTGATGAGTATTTTGATGTATCTAACATGGGCAATCACTCAGCTTGAGCAGTATTTAGTATTGGAGCTCAAAACGATCGCTGTCTACCAGGGTCATTTGGAGGATTTTCAGAAGACTGAGAATGTATTACTGGCTTGTGAACAAAGTCTCCTCGAACCTGCTTCACTAGAGA
>DENG01000061.1:1488-2427 GCA_002359975.1 Polynucleobacter sp. UBA2650 | reverse complement strand
GGTCTTGTTGAACCAAGAAAAGGATCGAGCAAAAATGTAATCCAAAACCCAAAGCGCCTTTATCACGTTAGGGTAGGGGATCGCATTCGTATGGAAAGTACGGTGATTGTGGATCATCTAGCTGGGACGTTGACACGACTCAATTGGCAACAACTCTATGATTAACGGGGACAAAGAAAAAATATCTATCAAGTCTATATCCCAGCAAAGCGGTTTTACTCTGGTGGAGTTATTAGCAGTGATCGCCTTATTAAGTTTGATGCTTTTTATGGGTCTACCGCTTATACAATCCCAATACTATGCGCGTGAGTTGGAGCATACAGCGAGGCAGTTTATTCGGCACGCTCAATTTGCTCGGCAACATGCTTTATATAGCGGGACACATACCGTAATTCATCCGCGAGAAGAGGGCGAGGATGGATGGGGTCTTGGCTGGCAGATCAAGGTCTTAACGCCATACTCTGCTGATGAGATGGCTAATTCCATATTGGCTCAGTATGATTTACCTGCTTCTATTCAAATTGATTCGCATCGTTTTCGAGATCCGCATTCCAAGGTGATGCAAATCATCTTCAATCCAGCTGGTGCGGCTAAGACCCAGCATGGGGGCTTTGTAGCCAACCGCTTAATCGTTTCCCATGCAAAGGCTAGCCACTTACAGCGCCACATTATTTTGGCAGCTAGCGGCCGATGGCGTATCTGTGATCCAAATACTCCAGCTTCTAAAAAAGATGCCTCATGTTGACCAAGTAAGTAGATTGTCTAAATCGGGTTTAATAGAGGGATGGCTCAATTTAGTCCCTTTGATCAACAAATGATGTCCCTTGCTTTACAAGAGGCAAGGAAGGCTTTGTATCTCTCTAATCCTAATCCACGCGTAGGTTGTGTGATTTGTAAAGGAGACAAAATCTTAGGACAAGGTTTTACGCAACGCGTTGG
>DENG01000061.1:0-1409 GCA_002359975.1 Polynucleobacter sp. UBA2650 | reverse complement strand
GATGCTCTAGAAAGGATTGGTCCTGCGCGAGTAGTCATTGCAATGCAAGATCCAAATCCAAAGGTCTCCGGACAAGGGGTGGCACGTTTAGTTCAATTGGGCATTACCGTCCATTGCGGGCTTTTGGAACAAGAAGCTACTACGCTCAATCTTGGGTTTGTGAAGCGCATGACCCAAGGCTTGCCCTATGTGCGCATGAAGATCGCAGCGAGCCTTGATGGAAGAACGGCATTATTGAATGGACAAAGTCAGTGGATTACAGGAGCTGCAGCCCGTGCCGACGGACATCATTGGCGTGCCCAAGCTTGCGCTATTTTGTCGGGTGGTGGGACTGTACGAGAGGACGATCCTCAATTAACAGTGCGTGATGTTGTAACCCAGCGACAACCTCTACGAGTAATTGTGGATTCTCACTTAGAGACACCCCTAAATGCAAAGGTATTAAACGATGCAAACATATTACTGGTGTGCGCCAACCCTGAGCCCAAGCATTTGCGTGCGATGCAGGATGCACTAAAAGAGAAGGGGATTCCTATCCTGGAGCTTCCTAACCCCAAGGGTAAGGTAGATTTACCAAAATTATTTTCGTATTTAGCCAAAGAGCGTGAGATCAATGAAGTTCATGTTGAGGCTGGTTTTAAATTAAATGGCTCACTGGTTCGAGAGAGTTGCGTGGATGAACTATTAATCTATCAGGCCCCCTGCTTTTTGGGGGAGGGACTGGGTATGGCCAATATCACCAGTCTTAATCAACTATCCGATCGTCAAGATTGGACGATTATTGATCACAGATTGATTGGCGGTGATCTACGTATTCGGGCTGTACCGAATAAAGCAAAGAAGTAAACACTGCTATAGTTTCTCTATGTTTACTGGAATCATTACCGCCATTGGTGAGATCACCAAGATTGCATCTAAAGGGGATGGCTTTCATCTAGAAATCTCAACACCAGCCACCTATCTCGATGATGTGGTGATTGGTGACAGCATTGCGATTCAGGGCGCCTGTATGACCGTTACCGGTTTAAGAGGCACTCTGTTTGAGTGCGATGTTTCTCAAGAATCAATTAGTAAGACCGCGGGCCTTGATAAACCCTCTAAGGTCAACCTAGAAAAAGCCCTTCGCTTTAATGATCGCCTAGGGGGGCATTTAGTGAGCGGTCACGTCGATGGGGTTGGCAAAGTTTCTGAATTCAAGCCAGTAGACAATGATCCCTATGCCTCTTGGAAGCTCGTCATTGTGGCTTCAAAATCGCTTGCCCCCTATCTTGCTTATAAGGGCTCTGTAGTGGTCAACGGCGTATCGTTAACGGTCAATCAAGCTGGATCAAAAGATCTACCCGAGTGCCCAATTGAGATCAATATCATCCCGCATACGCTTGCGCAAACTACTTTGGGGCAACTAAAAG
>DENG01000038.1:5827-8886 GCA_002359975.1 Polynucleobacter sp. UBA2650 | reverse complement strand
GCATGGAATGCTTGCATCATGATGATCGTGCCACAGTGCATTGTTGTTGGATATTTGTTTTGGCTCGCTATGCCTTTTCATGCATTAGCAGTAATTGGTTTAATTATTGGCCAGATGATCATGATGCGGTATTTCTTAGGGGATCCAATTAAGCGCGCTTTGTTTTTAAGTGGTTTTGGCGTCCCTCTCTTTGTTAGTGGAATGATGGTTAGCGCGTTTGCAGTGAGTTAAGGATGAACATGAATAGCGCCGCACTCCACCATGACAAGCTTACATGGATTGCTATTGCTCGCTTGGGTCTTATACAGGCTTCGTTGGGAGCCGTCGTGGTATTGACCACATCGGTTTTAAATCGAGTGATGGTGATTGAGTTAGCCCTTCCCGCTTTGCTCCCAGGCCTCTTGGTTGCGATGCATTATTTAGTGCAATTTATTCGACCACGGATGGGCTTTGGGTCTGATCAGAGCGGTCGATCTACTCCTTGGATTCAGGGGGGTATGTTGGTATTGGCCAGCGGTGGCGTATTGGCTGCCATAGCCGTGGGGCTCATGAGTGAAAACCTAGCCTGGGGGATTGCTCTAGCGATTGTGGCATTCATGATGATCGGACTTGGTGTAAGCGCTAGCGGTACGGCTTTGTTGGTGTTGTTAGCAAAACGAGTGGATGAGAAACGAAAAGCTGCTGCTGCGAGTTGCGTTTGGCTCATGATGATTTTTGGTTTTGCCATGACCGCTGGTATAAGTGGCCGACTACTAGACCCATTTTCATTTGAACGTTTGGTACTGGTTTCCTTAAGCGTTTCATGTATTGCTGTCGTGCTTAGCTTTACTGCTCTATATGGACTTGAGCCAAAAGTTAGCAAAGAAATAACACCCAATAATAATCAAGCAAAATTGCGATTTAAAGAAGCTCTTGCTGATGTATGGCAGGAGTCACGGGTTCGTCGATTCACCATCTTTGTATTCATCTCGATGCTGGCGTATAGCTCGCAAGATTTAATTCTGGAACCGTTTGCAGGTACTGCTTTTGGCTTGACACCAGGAGAGACCACCAGCCTATCTGGATTACAGCATGCGGGCGTACTCTGCGGCATGTTGTTATGTGGTTTTGTGACGAATAAAAGTAAAAGTCCCAGCCTCTCTTCTTTGCGGATGTGGACCGTTGGGGGCTGTATTGCATCAGCCTTGGCGATGCTGAGTTTGGTGATGTCAGGAATAGTAGGCCCAAGTTGGCCATTTCTGGGCACGGTATTTATCTTGGGTGTATCTAATGGCGCATTCTCCATTGCCGCAATTGGTTCGATGATGCAATTTGCTGGGGTGGGCAAGGAGAAACGTGAGGGCGTGCGGATGGGCGTCTGGGGTGCCGCTCAGGCGATTGCCTTTGGCTTAGGTGGGATCTTAGGGACTGGCGCAAGCGATCTCGCACGCTACCTATTGGGAGATCCAGTGGCCGCATACGCCAGTGTCTTCTTCATTGAAGCTATTTTATTTATGGCTGCTGCAATTCTTTCGTTTTACATTCGGCCTGTTGAGCGAGTAGTGCAAATAGAGAAACAAAATACATCAATATCCGGTCGTTTAATTTCCCATGGAGGATCATCATGAGTTCCCTTGAAACCTTTGACGCCGTTGTTGTGGGCGGTGGACCTGCAGGCGCAACTGCAGCTGGCGATTTAGCCAAAATGGGACATAAAGTCCTGCTCCTTGATCGTGCTGGCCGAATTAAGCCATGCGGTGGAGCGATTCCCCCGCGTTTAATCAAGGATTTTGAGATTCCGGATGAGCTCTTAGTAGCAAAAGCACGTTCTGCACGCATGATCTCGCCGAAGAACAACCAGGTAGATATTCCGATTGATGGTGGATTTGTGGGAATGGTCGATCGCGATAAGTTTGATGAGTGGTTACGCGTTCGTGCGGCCAATGATGGTGCTACACGGCGCACTGGTATCTTTGAGACGATTACTCGCGACACGGATGGGACAGCAATTCTGCATTACCGTATTCATTCTTCCAATCGCTTAGAAGAAGATCAAAGGGGAGCGGTTAGGGCAAAAGCGATTATTGGGGCAGATGGTGCAAAGTCTGGGGTTGGCCGCAGCGCCATACCAGGTGCAAAAGATGTTGATTATGTCTTTGCCTATCATGAAATTGTGCGTGTGCCCGATGCGCCTCCTCAGGGTTATGACGGCTCTCGCTGCGATGTCTTTTATCAAGGTACTTTATCCCCTGATTTCTATGGTTGGATTTTTCCCCATGGCAATACGATGAGTATCGGTACTGGTAGTGCCGATAAAGGTTTTTCATTAAGAAAAGCAGTCGCTGACCTAAAAAAGATAACAGGTTTAGAGAAGGTCGAATTATTGCGTCACGAAGGCGCTCCATTGCCGATGAAGCCCCTGAAGAAATGGGATAACGATCGGGACGTCATTTTGGCTGGCGATGCTGCAGGGGTTGTTGCACCAGCCTCAGGCGAGGGTATTTATTACGCTATGGTTGGCGGTCGCTTGGCTGCAGAATCTATCCATGAGTTATTGGAAACAGGTAATGTTAAGGCTTTAGCAAAAGCACGCAAACGCTTCATGAAGGAGCACGGTACAGTGTTCTTGGTCTTGGGCATCATGCAACGCTTTTGGTATGGTAACGATAAGCGCCGTGAGCGTTTTGTCAAAATGTGTGAAGACAAAGATGTTCAGCGATTAACTTTTGAGTCATACATGCACAAGAAACTGGTTCGCAAAGACCCCATGGCACACATCAAGATCTTCTTTAAAGACATGGCCCATCTATTGGGTATGGCAAAGGTATGAGTTTTGAGTGGTTGGCGCACTATAAACCCATCGTTTTTGCTCTCATCTGGGGGATTGTTTTAGCTCTTGCAGGGGCGTGGGCCACTGAGTTGGGTGAATGGTACAAAAATCTGCAGCAACCGTCCTGGAAACCGCCTGATTGGGTCTTTGGGCCGATGTGGTCGACTATCTTTATTTGTGCTGGAATTGCGTTTGTGATGGCGTATCACCGAGCGCCTAATCAACAAACGATTCGGATGTTGGTCATTCT
>DENG01000038.1:5102-5808 GCA_002359975.1 Polynucleobacter sp. UBA2650 | reverse complement strand
CGCCCTGACTGGGCCTTGATTGAAGCAATTGGACTTTGGCTATCTGTATTGGCCATCTTATTAGCGACACGTTCATATTCGCCGATATCCAGTTGGTTGATGGCTCCCTATTTGGTTTGGGTATCGATTGCGATGGTCTTGAACTGGACCACTGTAAAGCTTAATGGGCCTTTTCCTCAATAAGAAGGTCGCTACGAAAGTAGAAATAAAAAAAGCCAAGCATTGCTTGGCTTTTATGGCTACTAAAAATTACTTAGCCTAAGCTGTCAGCCCAGATATTGCGGGCCCAACCCCAAGCATAGACACCTTCAAGCTTACTCGCTTCCGCAGAGAGGCCGCCTGATCCCGGAACTGTTTTAAAGGTTTTGTCTTTGGCGTCGTATTGATGAACACTTGCAACGTGCACAACCTCATCAGCACTAACAAAGCTATAGCAGGTATTGGTTAAGACGGGGGTTTGATTAACTTCAAGACCACCGAGCTCGGCAACGATCGCAGCTGCTGCCACCTTGGCGTGGGAGTTCGCCATATGACCAGACTTTGGCATCAGTGGGGCAATTTGAATGGAGTCACCCAAGACATGGATATCCTTTGCCGCAGTGGACTCAAAATTAATGTAATTGACATTCACCCAACGTGCATTGGAGTTGGCTAATCCACTTTGCACTGCAATGTTGCCAGCTCGCATCATGGGTAGGATATTCAA
>DENG01000038.1:3855-5042 GCA_002359975.1 Polynucleobacter sp. UBA2650 | reverse complement strand
GGGTACATTGATGCCCAGGCTTTTTTGAACAAGCCGCCTTTGGAGGTAACGTCATCATTAGCATCCAAAATCAGAACTTTGGATTTAGGCTTGAACTGCTTGAAGTAACTAGCAACTTGGCAGGCGCGCTCATAAGGCCCGGGTGGGCAGCGATAGGGGGCAGTGGGAACACTGATTGCATATACACCACCGTCTTTCATACTTTCGAGCTGTTTACGTAGCAAGACGGTCTCTGGACCTGCTTTCCATGCCTGCACGGTTACACCTTCCTGGTTTGCCTTTTGTAGACCTTCAACTCGGTCCATCATCATGTCAATACCGGGGGAGAGTACTAGCTTGTCGTATTTGATGGAAGCACCAGAAGCAAGGCGAACTGTTTTCTGTTTCGCATCAATCGATGTGACCATGTCCTTTACAACCTTAATACCATGACGCTTTGTGAGATTGTCGTACGGGGTGGAGATATTCGAGATGGATGTGTGTCCGCCAACAACTAAGTTAGACATTGGGCAAGAGATGAACTCAGCATTGGGCTCAATCAGAGTAACCTGAGCGCTGTTATTAGAGAACATCCGCACATATTTAGCAGCTGTTGCGCCACCATATCCACCGCCAACTACCACCACATTGGCTTTACTGATATTGATTGGATTTGCAGCACATCCTGCTAAAAGACCTAAAGAGGCACCGGAGCTAACACCTAAAAAGTGACGACGATTCATGATGGTTTTCCTATTATTTTTTACCAAGGATATTGGAGATGGTTTGGAGTTGCTCGTCTGTATAACCTTTTGCTAATTGATGCATGATGGTGCCAGTACGAGCGCCGCTCTTAAAGGCTTTTAATTGGGTCAGCATTGCTTCACTGCTGAGGTGATTAATTTGGGGCATGCCAGCATTCGGAACGCCCACCCCGTTTGTTCCATGGCAGTTTGCACAGGTTGCGGCTAGACCCATTTGATTGATATTGCTTGCTGTTGACTGGCTCATAGCAGGAGTACTCACTGCAAGTAAGCCTGCGGCACTAATACCTAACCCTAATTTACTTAAGGTGCGCGCTGATTGAAAGAACATAGTAAATATCTCCATTGGTTTTATTTCGAACAACACAACTAAAGCAAGAAACTATCTTAAAGGATGGCTCACAACTTCTTGAGCAAATTTCTATTATTTTCTATACATTAATT
>DENG01000038.1:2917-3788 GCA_002359975.1 Polynucleobacter sp. UBA2650 | reverse complement strand
GGGATTAACCCTAGGCTAATAAACTAGAGGGTATGCAAACACCGATTTCCTATCAATCTCTCTTTTTATGCCTAGTGTTTGCAATCGGAGCGTACTTTTATGGCATCGAAAGCCGCTTTGCTCCAAAGAATGGCGATGAGTATCCCTATACCCATATTGTTCGCATGACTAATGCATCTGGACATTGGCTACCGTTGCAGTCGGAGATGGAGGGTATTAAGAACACTAAGCCGCCATTACTATTTTGGCAAGGAATGCTTTCTTCACAGCGCGGGCAGAGTTGGTCTCTGATTGATTTACGTTGGCCAAGTTTGCTTTACACCGCATTGACAGCCCTCCTTCTCGCTTTGGCAGCTAGCAAGGTAACAAAAAATTTATCGCTCGGTATTCTGGCAGGTCTAATCTGGTTAGCCTTCTTCAATACCTATCGCTATGGCAGACCGTATTTGGCGGAGCCCCCCGAAATTTTTTGGCTAAGTCTACCGTTCTTTGGGTTGCTCCTATTCGGTAAGCGTGCATTTGAGTCGAAGTGGATTTTTCCATTACTGACCGGCATTTCTTTAGGGTTAGCGCTTTTATACAAATCGATTGCCTATGTTGTGCCAGTTTGCTTGGTCTTGGTTGCTTGGTATTGGCAATGGCGCTCTTATCGAATTCTTGAGTTGCTGGGTAAAGATGCTGTCAAGGTGATCTTCGTGGGCGCGATGTCAATCGCATGCTTTTGCCTCTGGTTTGTATTGGATCCTGATCCGATGGCAATCTGGAACGAGTTCATTCTGGGTGAGAATGCCGGCAAGTTTGCGGCCCGCAATAGTAACTACCTAAAAGATATGCTGTGGGGTGGTGATAGCATCGGCATGCTTTTTCTCAG
>DENG01000038.1:0-2878 GCA_002359975.1 Polynucleobacter sp. UBA2650 | reverse complement strand
ACTGTTGAGCAAAAATTACTTTGGATTTGGATTGCTGTATTTTTCTTAATCTTTTGTTTACCAAGTCAACGCTCGGGTCGATATTTATTACCGATCATGCCCGCAATCGCTATATTGTTAGCAATTCATTGGCATCAACTCAATCGACTGCTGTTCTGGGTTGCGCTATTGATTCAAGGCATCCTCATTATTGCTTTGGCATGGCTTAGCTGGAATATTGATCTATGGACCTATCCAGTATGGCATTGGTTTTTACTTCTTGGATCCATATGCGTCATTGGGCTTGGTTTATTCCGCCTGTCACTTACTAAGTCAGCCACATTACTAGCCTGTTTTATGAGTTATCTATCTTTGACCAGCAGCGTTATGCCGCTGGATGGATCTCTGGGACGTTTTAGCAAAGCAACCATCCAAAAACTTCAAGGCAAAACTATTTGGTTTCCATGCGATTTCCGCGCCAAGGATGAGGAATACCGATTACTGATTCCTGGGGCTAATATCAAAGGCTATCCAGCGGGCGAGGCTAAGGAGATTAAAAAGCTTGCGGAACGTTATTCATTGTTTGCGGTTCAAGCCCCCGTCCAAAGTAAGTTAGAACTTTGTGCTGATTGTGAAATCATCGGGGAGCGGTTTGAGATGCGCGCAAGACATAATGATGCTGAGATTAAAGCTATGCTCATGGGTCAAGTAAGCGACAATCTCTTCGTGAAAGAGTACATTGTTTCTGCGCCATTTAATGCTGCCAAAGATATAAGTAAGTTCAAGGACGCCTGTAGATGATTAGAGTCTTTGCATTTATCTTTCTCGTTGTGGCACTTGGGATGGCCTATCTACAGATCAATGACCACCCAGCGTGGGCTGATTTTGTTGGTCCGATCGATCAATCCGTAAATCCTGATGGACAACAGACAAGTATTGATCCACCTGGAGTGGTTACTAAGAAATTAACGACCAAACCAACCTCAGTCAAGCTGCAAGGCCAAGTTGACTGGCTTCCAGATACCGGTAGACCCTCAGTGCATGCCGCGTCATTGATTCCGTTAAAGGATGGCAACTGGCGCGCGTTTTGGTTTGCGGGCTCGCGCGAGGGCGCTGCGGATGTTGTGATTCAGAGCGCGGTGTGGGATGCTAATGCAAAGCAGTGGGGGCAGAGCACAGTCGCATTAGATCGCGAGGGCGCGCAACAAGGGCTTGGCCGATATATCGCCAAATTAGGCAATCCCGTCCCGATTCGTAATATCAATGGCCAATTGCAACTCTATTTTGTAGCAGTCTCAATTGGTGGTTGGGCTGGTAGCTCGATTAGTATGATGTACTCCGATGATGAGGGGCTGAGTTGGTCAAGACCGCAACGCTTGGTTACTAGCCCGCTTCTTAATCTCAGCACCTTGGTGAAGGGCTCTGGCTTCTTGTTTAGTGATGGCAGTATGGGGTTTCCGGTCTATCACGAATGGATCGGAAAGTATGGAGAGCTTCTGCGACTTGATCCATCTGGACACGTACTAGATAAAAGACGTATGAGCTCGGGGCGGGGCACTCTTCAGCCCATTGTGTTTGTGGATGATGCAAAACATGCGAGTGCTTATTTCAGGCAGGCACGCAGTAGCGGCGCAAAGCAGATCGCTGTCAGTCATACGGCTGATGCAGGCCGCCTATGGGAAACGGCCCCTGATCTACCAATCCCCAATCCAAATGCTGCTATTACTGGAATTGAATTAGCCGATCGCACTCGTTTGATGGTCTTTAACGATCTCGAGCATGGGCGCCATCGCTTAGTACTAGCTGCGTCTTGGCCAAAGTCTAATAATGAAAATAGCAGTCAAACGGCGAAAGAAAATTATTCTCCCTGGAAAACAATTCAAGTATTGGAAGATGAGACTGCTTCGCAAAGTAATCCAAAAGAAGAGTTTTCATATCCCTATATGAGCATGAATAAACAAGGACAGGTATTTTTAGTCTACACCTGGAATCGCAAACGGATTAAATCGATTACATGGGAACCTAATAATCTAGTTGCCTATTTGCATCAAGTTCATCAAGAGATAGTTTCTGTCATTGATACCCCAACAGAAATGAAGGAAGCCAAATGAACTTAGCCATGCTTACAAGTCAAATTCCTTTGATTGAGCTCGGTGTCATTACTAGTTTTGTGCTGATGCATTTTGCCAGGACTTTTTTAGGCTTAAGTCAAAGCAGTATTGCCGGCACATTCTTTATTGTGGTTTGCACCGTATTGCTATTGTTGCCATTTAATAGCCTAGGCGCTCCATGGAGCCTGCCCTTAGTAGCCTATGTTCGCGGTGTGACCGGTGAGCTCAGCGTGATTACGATGATGTTGATCCTGTTTACGTGGTCATCTTGGCCAAGTTGTCGCCTATCAAATACGACCCCCATTGTTATTGCGCTCTTGAGTATTTTGTTTTATCCGTTCGCTTTGGGATTCACTATGTTTGATCCTTATGGCTGGGGATATGGATCGGCCATTTTTGTATCCATAGTGATGGTTGTAGCACTCGTATTGTTTTTTGCTAAGCAGTCTTGGGAAGCTTTGATAATCTCGTTGGCTGTGATTGCATGGTCAATTCATTGGCATGAGTCCAATAATCTTTGGGACTACCTGCTGGATCCATTTTTAGCAATTTGGGCAATTACGCTGAGTATTCGTTGGATTGTTTGGGGTCGACCAGAGCCCCATACTTACTCTGCCTGGGATATTGACTCGAGTGTCCTAGCTCGAAGAAAACAGGGCAAGATTTTTAGTTAACAGAGAGTAATGGTGGTAAAGAAAAAGGCCGGTTAAAAAACCGGCCTTTTCATTCAGACGGAAAGCAAGGGATTAATCAGGGATATTTGCTTTACGAATGATTGGACCCCAACG
>DENG01000074.1 GCA_002359975.1 Polynucleobacter sp. UBA2650 | reverse complement strand
ACCGATCACATGGTTTACACACTATACCGAGCACATGGTTTACACTTTTTACCGCTCACACGCCAAGTACTTTGGGACCAAATGGATTGTCTAAGGCTTGTACCTTATTCGATTCCAAATCAAAGTACCCTAAATCGTAATCCATAAAACTGACCAACCACACATCGTCTTCCACCTGCCGTACTCCCACATCGTGTCCGGCAAAGACCGTGCTTAAGTGGATCTTTTGACCCGCAATGCAAATGCGCCCACAGTTCGTGATGGTGATGGTTTTGTCATGAAAGGGGTAACTCACATCAGGCAGCCCCTCGTATTTGCGGGTAGACGGCTGATACAGATCGGCAGGTTTTTTCATGTCTAAAGCTTGATGGGGCCGCTCGTAGTTGTACTCGAAGATAAAGTCTTCAAACTTGTCTTGCTGTTGCAAGAGGGTCTTGGCTGGCGGTTTGGTGGTGGCTTGCTTTAAGGTTAAGTGCATGCGTTCATGGCGACCATTTTGCTGGGGATTGCCCGGTTTAATCCGTTCGATGCCAATGCCTAAGCGCAGCCACCACACCGACAGACTCGAGAGGCCATAAAGCGCATTAGCGCAAGCAAAGGGCACGCCATTGTCTGAGCGGATACTGTCTGGTAACCCATACTCCTTAAAGAGCTGCTCAAAGACTGTGATGGCCTGCGCTTCACGAGTACTCTCTAAGCCCTCACAGCAAATGAGGTAGCGCGAGGCATAGTCGGTCACCGTTAAGGGGTAGCAGTACTGGCGGTTCCCCAGCATAAACTCACCCTTGTAATCGGTGCACCACAAAGCATTGGGGGTCTTCAGATCCGATAAGTTGGTCCCCGTGAGCCTAGGGTAGTGGCGTCTGCGTTTCTTTTTGACTAGGCCGTGGCGATCAAGGACGGCGTGTACGGTGCTCTTGGCGGGTAATGCCAGCTCCCCATAGTGGGTGCGCAAGCGCTCCCGCAATTTAGGGGCACCCCAGGTGGGGAACTCGCGTTTGAGCCTCACGATCAATTGCTCGACCTGAAAGGGCAGCCGATTGGCTTGCCGAAAGGGTCGTCGACTGCGATCGCTAAAGGCTTCTAGGCCACTATCTTTATACCGCTCAATGATCTTATGGCCAGTCACCCGGGAAATACCAAACTCGGCACATAAGGGGGCAATCTTCTCACCATCTAAAAAACGCGACACAAACCGGAGCTTTTCATCCATCTTCGTACTTTCATTCCAGGGCATAGAGTGGTCCTCCTATGCCAAAAACTGTAAAGTATGTGTCCGGTATAAAGTGTTAACGATGTGTCAGGATGGACACAAACCCTCACTAGAAATGGTGGGGGTTTTGTCTTTAGGTTGGCCTGATTTTCTTCTGTAATTGCTCAGTCATACATCGTCACACCACCACCAATCTTTTTCATCCCGTTCGTACTCAAGGTCAGGATCTGATGGTCTTTTCTCTGATTCTTTATGAATAGAAGAGTTCTGTTTCTGCTCTTCTTTGAGTTTACGAGAGCAATATTGCGGTCTACCTAGTATTTCCGGATCACTCATTCATATTCCTATATGGCTACACAAACCTAATTTGCATTGCAAGGGTTTCTGTATTTGAGTTTACTGATATTAAGTAGAGAAGTATTCCAATACTAATAATGAACAGTGTCTGATAAATCTTATTGTCTACATAGAGTAGCAACATAAAAATGCTTAATAAAATTAGCTCAATCATCTACGGTCAAAACCCAATACAGATTCTCCTTGTTTGGCTTTATCTTTTACCCCTAGATTAGCACTTTTATAAGAATTCAATAACTAATAGAAAGATTTTTAATACAGAAACTATTGTCTTCGGCGTTTCTTCCATGTGTAAGCCTCCCCGTTGGGGAACTTACCGTCAATAATGCCATCTGCTCCAAATTTGCCAGATACTTCCATACCATTAAATTGAATCGTCACAAACTCACCTAATTCTTTTGCCCACGCCATGGCTTGGTCTAATGTATTAAATTCGTATGTTTCGGAGTTATGTTGTACGGTAATCAACTTAGATTTGCTTAAATCAAAAATTTTATAACTTAATATATGGGCTTGTTAAGGTGATAATATTTCTAGATATTACTGATCTATTCAAAAAAGAACATTTTCATGAACTTCATCAGACGGGCTCGAAAGTTTTATGACGAAATTGTAAGTTTAATCAAGGCTTATGCTCGCTAAGTGAGCAATTTTTTCTAAGCCCTAATCCCAGGTTCAAGTCCGGCTGACCCCACCATACATGGTTAAGACTTATCTCCATTCCTTTTTAAGGCTCTAGATGCAATCTCAATTTGTAATCTCGATCGTCCTAGCCAGTTTAGGGGCGATTCTCTTTGCTGCTAAAGCCATCGTGGTGAAATTTTCCTATCAGTATGGCGCGACAGCCGATGTTGTTCTAACACTTCGAATGGTGTTCTCCTTGCCTATTTTCTGGTTTGCCGTCTGGTGGAGCCAGCGAAATACCTCATTGCAACCCTTAATTCGAAAAGATGTTGTTAAGGTTTTCGGTATCGGCCTCTTAGGATATTTTTTATCAGCTTATTTAGATTTTCTAGGCCTTCAATATATTTCTGCTGGATTAGAGAGAGTGATCTTATATCTAACCCCCGCCATCGTTTTAGTCTTGTCTAAATTTCTGTTAAAGAAAGAAATCGATCGTCGGCAGTATTGGGCGATGGCAGTTGCATATCTCGGCATTGTTCTTGTGTTTATCCACGATATTGAGCTAAATGGTAGTGGTGCGGTGGCATTAGGAAGTACGCTAGTCTTTTTGGCAGCCGTGGTGTACTCGTTCTACTTAATCTTTGCGGGTGAATTGGTTGGGCGTGTGGGTAGCATTCGCTTAGTGGCCTTAGCAAGTGCTTCGGCAACCATTGCAGCTTGTCTCCAGTCTCTTGTCTTGGATTTCAATCAGTTATTTATTCAAACTCCTAATGTTTATCAGCTAGCATGGATTAATGCACTATTTTGTACGTTTATACCAATGGTATGCATCATGATGGCCGTTCAACGTATTGGCTCAAGCATGACAGCGCAGGCTGGGACTATCGGTCCTGTTGGCACTGCCTTTTTAGGGTGGTACTTCTTGGATGAAAAGATTAGTACTCTTCAGCTTGTTGGTATCGCTGTGGTGTTGATCGGAATTGCCATCTTGCTATCGATTGGCAATAAATCGAATATAAGCTCAGCCCCTACGGAATAAGCATTTATCGTTTGAAGGTCACTACGTGATCAGCACCCAAGCGGATACCAATTTTTTCTCCGATCGCATGATTGTGATGGCTGGGTACAAATGCAAAAACTTCTTGTCCCGAATGGAGCTTGAGAGTATATAAAAAATCCGCACCCCTAAACGCTTTGCGTACCACTTCCGCTTGCATGGGACTCTCATCGTCGTGTTGAATATCATCGGCGCGTAAGAGCACATCAATCTGTTTGCCAGGGGAAATATGTTCCCCATCATCTAGTTGTAGATTACCCAGTTCTATAGCTACCTCACCACCGGCTTGCGTTTGCCCTTGTATGAAAACCCCGCGTCCAATAAATTCAGCGACATAGCGATCAATCGGTTTGTGATAAAGATCGTAAGGGCTATCCCATTGCACAATCTTGCCATTGTTCATGACGCCAATATGATCAGCGATAGCAAAAGCTTCAAATTGATCGTGTGTCACGAGTAAGGCGGTTACATTGTTTGCTTTGAGAATATCGCGCATCTCGTCAGCCAATCGCTCACGTAGATCAATATCTAGATTCGAGAACGGCTCATCTAGAAGAATTAAATCCGGTTCGGGTGCCATTGCTCTTGCCAAGGC
>DENG01000027.1:4538-10682 GCA_002359975.1 Polynucleobacter sp. UBA2650 | reverse complement strand
TCGACCTTATTGAGCACTAGCCAACGGGGCTTTTGGTAAAGCGCCTCGTCATACTTGCGCAACTCATTCACAATCGCCTTGGCATCCGTAACGATATCCACATTCTCATCAAAGGGTGCAATATCGACTAGGTGCAATAACACTCCAGTACGCTGAAGATGTCGTAGAAAACGATGTCCTAATCCGGCCCCCTCCGCAGCCCCTTCAATGAGGCCCGGAATATCTGCAATCACAAAGCTGCGTTCGCTGCCCACTCTCACTACGCCTAAATTTGGATGCAGCGTTGTAAATGGATAATCTGCAATCTTCGGCCTAGCATTTGATACTGCTGTAATTAAGGTTGATTTACCGGCATTGGGCATGCCCAATAAGCCGACATCGGCTAATACTTTTAGTTCAAGTTTTAGCTTACGGCGCACGCCTGGCTTGCCATTTGTTTTCTGGCGGGGCGCGCGATTGGTACTGCTCTTGAAATGAATATTGCCCCACCCGCCCACACCGCCTTCAGCAAGACATAGACGTTCGCCATGCTTTGTTAGGTCGGCAATGAGATCGCCTGTTTCAAAATCTGTGATGATTGTTCCTACTGGCATCCGCAACTCAATATCATCGCCAGCCCGACCATAACAATCTGCGCCTCGACCAGGCTCACCATTCTTTGCCAAATGTGTTTTTGAATAACGATAGTCAATTAGGGTATTGATATTACGATCAGCAATCGCATAAACACTGCCGCCACGGCCTCCATCGCCGCCATCTGGGCCACCAAATTCAATAAACTTCTCGCGACGCATCGACGCACTACCGGCTCCACCATTGCCAGCAATGACCTCAATTTTTGCTTCGTCGATAAATTTCATGAATAAAAAAGGCCTCGCAGTTTGCGAGGCCCATTCCTGTTGATTAACTTAGTAGAAAGAAATCTCAGTCAGGCCGCTTAAGAGCGAGGCAAGACTGAAACCTGGGCCTTCTTCAAAGCCCCTTTCACACCAAATTCGACCTGACCATCAATCAATGCAAACAAAGTGTGATCCTTACCCATACCAACATTGGTGCCAGGATGTACTTTGGTGCCACGTTGACGAACAATAATGCCGCCAGCATGGATCGCTTGACCGCCATAAACCTTAACGCCTAAACGTTTTGATTCTGAGTCGCGTCCGTTACGTGTTGAGCCGCCGCCTTTTTTCTGTGCCATATTTTTCTCCTAAACTCAGGCCTTAATCGACTTAATCAGAATCTCAGTGAAATTCTGGCGATGGCCTTGATGTTTTTGATAATGCTTACGACGACGCATCTTAAAGATTTTCACTTTATCGTGACGTCCCTGGGAGACAACAGTAGCCATCACAGCGGCACCACTCACCAAGGGGTCGCCAATTCTTAGCGACGTGCCCTCGCCTACGGCGAGAACTTGGTCAAGAGTAATATCGCTGCCGATGTCCGCCGGTATCTGTTCTATTTTCAATTTTTCGCCAGCAGCAACTTTATACTGTTTGCCACCGGTTTTTATGACCGCGTACATGGTTAAACCTCTCAAAAAATACTATAAGGAAGATACAAATCGACTGGTTTCACCATAAAACGCCCTAAGAAACGAGTTACTTTGGGGAAATCGGTGAGTTCGAGCCGAGCCAAGTATTATATCTTGGATGAATAATACTGTCAAAAACAATAACTTAGGCCAAATATTGGCCCCAATTAGCCTAGATTTAAAGGCTTTGGATGAGGTAATCCGACGCCGGCTCGCGTCTGAAGTCGTCCTGATTGACCAAATAGCCGCCTACATCATCCAATCGGGTGGAAAACGTGTCCGCCCAGCTCTACTGTTATTGATTGCCAAGGCCCTAGGGCATGGAAAAGAGATTCCCCATGCTTTGGAGCTAGCGGCTGTTGTCGAGTTCATTCATACAGCCACACTGTTGCATGATGACGTAGTCGATGAGTCCACCATGCGAAGGGGCAAGCAAACAGCAAATGCTGCTTTTGGGAATGCTGCTAGCGTCTTGGTTGGCGACTTCCTTTATTCACGCGCATTCCAAATGATGGTTGCCCCAAATGATATTCGGGTCATGCAAATTCTCTCCAATGCAACTAATACGATTGCGGAAGGCGAAGTATTACAGCTTCTCAACATGAATGATCCTGAAGTCGATGAATCGAGCTATCTCCAGGTTATTCGTTACAAAACAGCAAAACTCTTTGAGGCGTCTGCCGAGCTGGGCGCTCTCATTGCCCAAGCTAGCGATATCGAACGTGAGCTAGCGGCAGCTTTTGGTCGGCACATTGGTACAGCCTTCCAGCTCATGGACGATCTTCTGGATTACACCGCCAATCCAGAAGACATGGGCAAAAATGTGGGTGATGATCTCCGCGAAGGTAAGCCAACTTTGCCTCTGATCTATCTGATGGAAAAGGGTAGTCCCGAACAATCCCTACTAGCACGAGAGGCAATCTCTCAAAATGAAGAGCTGCCTGATGATGTGTTTGCACAAATTTTGCAAGGTATTCAAGAATCTGGTGCCCTTGAATATACCCAAGAAGCTGCCCGCAAAGAAGTGGCTCTAGCCTTAAACACCATTAAAGACTTCCCAAAAAATACGGCGAGTGATTCGCTCCGTGCGCTGTGCGAGTACTCCTTAATTCGTCAGGGATAAAATAATAATTAGCGGAATGTAGCGCAGCCTGGTAGCGCACCTCGTTCGGGACGAGGGGGTCGGAGGTTCGAATCCTCTCATTCCGACCATTACTTCCCAACCGTTTTTAGCCGAATCTCCTTGGCGGCAATTCGTGCGGTCTCTGCCTCAAGACGTAATTTTGCCAATTCCACATCCGATAAACGCTCAATATTCATGTAATCTAATTTCCAACTTGGGTCAGAACTCCAGGGAAATTCTGATTGAATAGTCGTACGGGGCGCTGGCGCCCGCTCCAAAAGCATTAATGCGAGCTCAAAAATAGCATTTTGAGACTCAGGATCTCCCGGACGTCCTGCGGCGTTTCCCAGAGGAAAGTCATTGAATACAAAGCGAGGAACGCCGCAATATTCGATGATGTCTTTTGCTGCACCAATGACGACCGTAGGAATACCAGCCCCTTCAAGGTAGCGAGCTAAAAGGGCAATGCTTTGATGACAAATCGGACAGTTTGGAACCAAAATAGCAAGATCGACCCCATCGTCCCTGCAATTAGCCAAGATTTGAGGGGCATCGATTTCAAGAGTGTGGCGCTGACTACGATTGGTCGGCAAACCATAGAAACGTTCGGCCACCTTACCAATACGTTGGCAATCTGCTGCCCGTCTTGCCACTTCTAGCGGAAACCAACATGCCATCTCAGCCATATTTGCATGCTTACGATCTATACCAACATGTGCAATACGAAGATCAGGATTACTCTTGCTCGCCAAAGCATAGGGCTCATAAAACTTAGCATGTGCGTTATAGCTTGCACCCGGGCCTTGATCCCCCTTTAATGGATCAAAAGGAACTGCTGTTGTAATCAAACCAATGACTGAATTCTGAAGAGGTTTTTGAAGGGGAATAAACGGAACATCGGTGTAATGCGCCCAAACATAGGGCTTGTCATACCCCAACCCAAGGTAATACGATCGAGTGCGTTGAATATACGAAATAGGCTGATCGTATTCGGGTGCAAATAAGAGTTCTGCCATGATTTGGAGGGTAACGCTCAAGTCCTTGATAAGATCCTAGTAATTACTACTTTAGGAGTATCTTATTATGGCGCAATGGTTACGTTATCGGCACGACGGAATTTCTGGCTTTGGACAATTGCAAGGGGATCAAATTGCGGTCCATAGCGGTGATTTATTCCAAAATCCTCGCGCCACTGGTGAGTACCTCAAATTAAAAGATGTGATCATTGATATTCCCTGCGTCCCCAATAAGTTTTTAGCTCTAGTCGACAACTTTCATGCTCTGGTGACAAAGCTAGAGCACGCCGTTCCAGATGAGCCCCTTTACTTTCTCAAATCAAATAATTCGTATCTTGCTGCAGGACAAACAATTCGGGTTCCTAAATCCTATAGCGGCAAAGTGATTTACGAAGGAGAATTAGGAATTGTGATCGGCGGGCGCTGTCATGGAGTGAGTGAGGCGGACGCAGCTAAACATATCTTTGGCTATACCTGCGTCAACGACGTCACTGCGGTTGAAATCTTGAATCGCAACCCTGGTTATGCTCAGTGGACCCGCTCTAAGAATTTCGATACCTTTGGGGTCTTTGGTCCGGTTATTAGTACTGATATTGATCCGATGAGTTTAAGTATTAAAACCATCCTCAATGATCAAGAACGCCAAAACTATCCCTTGAGCGATATTGTTTTCTCACCAGCTAAATTAGTAAGTCTGATATCCCAAGATATGACACTGGAAGCGGGCGACATTATTGCCTGCGGAACCTCGGTAGGTGTCGGATCCATGAAACCAGGCAGTAATGTCAGTATCGTGATCGATGGCGTTGGTCGACTTGATAACCGCTTTGAATAAATCTAAATTAGTAACCTGCAGCAACTGGAAGTATGAGGCTACCTTTGGCGTCTTGCACGTTTTGATCTAAATATTTTGTTAATGCATAAACTGTATTTAGACAAGGTGTGGGCGTCTCGGTAATCTCTCCTAACTCGATAACCGAACCTAGAAGCGCATCAATTTCCAAGGAACGGCCTGCCTCTAAATCCTGCAACATAGAAGTCTTATGTTTGCCAACTTTCTCCGCACCCGCAATTCGTCGTTCAATATCAACCCGGAACGTGACGCCTAATTTTTCTGCAATGGATTGTGCTTCTGCCATCATATTGCGTGCCAACTCTTTAGTTAAGGGGTAGCGGCAAATTCCCTCAAGAGTTCCATGCGTCAGTGCGCTAATTGGATTGAATGTCAGATTACCCCATAGCTTTAACCAAATCTCTGCACGGATATCATCCAAAATGGGGGACTTAAATCCAGCTGCGCCCATAACATCGGAAATTTTTTGAATCCGATCTGTGGTTTTCCCGTCGAGCTCTCCCAAGGGAAAGCGGACGCCTTCTACGTGACGTATAACACCAGGGCCCTGGGTGATCGTTGCTGGATAGACAACACAACCGATGATGTTGTCAGGGCTAATTGCACGCATAATCACGCCACCCGGATCAACGGTATCAACGGAGTGATCTTTGTACTTGCTATTCAGTTTTTGGAAATACCACCAAGGAATACCATTTTGCATCGGGATCAAGACGGTTTCGGGACTTAAGACCGATACAAGATCATCAATGACCGGNNAGATTCTCAACCGCCTTTACCTTGGCAATTATGGGCTCTGGATGCTCATCACTAATGAGGGCCAAGCCGCGTTCTTCAATTGCTCTTAAGGTTGCGCCGCGCGCCATGACCGTCACATCATTACCGGCGTTGGCCAAAAGAACCGCCAGATATCCTCCGATCGCACCGCCGCCACCAATAATACAAATCTTCATAACCCGCTCTCGCTAAATAGAAACCTTTATCTTTGACAATAGTACGATATTTTTTCAGGGTATTGCCTCTATAAGTCTCCCGCCCTTAAATAAAAGTAGGGTCCAAATCGAGGGATAAAAAAATCAGGGTTCGGCTAATTTTTGAATGCCTCCCCTTTGAGATAAAGGCTCACCCGGCACATTTAGTGACCCAGAAGCTAATCCCCTCCTATAATTAGGGCTAGTTATAAACTGGCCGATAAGTCACTAGATTAGTTGTCGCGATAGGAGTTTCTGATGCTACTTTGGATAGTCATTGCCTACCTTATTGTCTCGGTAGGGATCGGTCTTTATGGTGCCACCAAAGTACATAACGCCAAGGATTACATTACTGCGGGACGTAATCTGCCCATGGTCTTTGTTTTATCAATGGTTTTTGCAACTTGGTTTGGCGCAGAAACCGTTCTCGGCATTTCGGCTACTTTTCTTGAGGAAGGCTTTCGTGGCCTGATCTCTGACCCCTTAGGATCGTCAATTTGTTTAATTCTCTTTGGGCTTGTCTTTGCTCGTCCGCTCTACCGAATGAACCTGATTACTCTGGGCGACTTCTTTCGAATCCGCTATAACCGCCAAACCGAGTTATTGCTATCGATTTGCATCATCGTTTCTTATTTGGGCTGGGTATC
>DENG01000027.1:2327-4477 GCA_002359975.1 Polynucleobacter sp. UBA2650 | reverse complement strand
GCAGTTGTATTGATCTATACCTTATTCGGCGGCATGTGGTCTGTAGCTCTCACCACTCTTGTGCAAATGGTTGTGATTGTGATTGGCCTTTTATTGGTTGCTAGCAATGCTGCTGAGCAGGCTGGGGGGGTTGCTTCGGTTATCTCAAAGGCTAGCGCAGAGGGTAAATTTGACTTCCTCCCAAAGCTAGATCTACTTGATATGCTGGGCTGGATCGCAGCCTTGCTAACGATGGCTCTAGGCTCCATTCCCCAACAAGATGTTTTTCAGAGGGTCAATGCTGCTAAGAATGAAGCAGTGGCAGTTTGGGGAACCATATTGGGCGGTTGCGCCTACTTCTTTTTTGCAGCAGTACCCCTCTTTTTAGCCTATTCAGCCAACATTATTGATCCTGCTATGGTTGAGAAATATCTAGCAGGGGATTCTCAAATGATTTTGCCGACACTCATCTTAAATCACATGCCATTCTTTATTCAGGTCATTTTCTTTGGCGCGCTCATTTCTGTGATTATGAGCACTGCCTCAGGCACATTATTAGCTCCATCAGTCACCTTTACAGAAAACATTCTGAAAGGCTTCTCTCCAGGCATGTCCGATAAGCAGTTCTTATGGGCAACCCGCCTGACCGTTTTTGTATTCACAAGCATTGTTACCTATTACGCCTTCGTGACCGATTCCCGTATCCATACGATGGTTGAGAATGCCTATCGAATTACCCTAGCAGGAGCTTTTGTTCCCTTGGTGGCTGGCCTCTTTTGGAAAAGGGCCAGCAATCTTGGGGCACTTCTAGCTATTTTCTTTGGGCTAAGCGTCTGGATCGTTCTGGAGATCACTGGGATCGAGGAGCCAGTTGAGCCTCAGCTCCTTGGCCTCATCGCCAGTCTATTTGGGATGGTGCTTGGCTCCTACATATCCCCCAAAAAGCCTCACACCAGTCATTAGGCTTTAAGCACAACTGTCTTCGTTCAATTAACAGGTGAAGCTACCTTGCTATAAAACAGTTTGACATAATGACGGCATGCCTCAGAGTATTAGCGACCCCCCTTCCTCCTTCAATCAGCTAGCGCATGATGAACTCTACCAGCGCTCCATTCTTGAGTCCGTTTCCAGAACCTTTGCACTCACGATTCCGCTGCTGCCGAATGGCTTAGAAAAAGTAGTCGGCAATACCTATCTTTTGTGTCGCATCGTAGATACGATTGAGGATGCTACCTGTGTTGATCCGACAACAAAGCAGGAGCTATCTACTTTATTTATCAAAACGGTACTTGATCATAGTCTTTCAGAACAATTTGTTCGGGAATGTTTGATCGCTCTTATTAATCATCCTAATCATAATGAAAAAGATCTTATTGAAAATATTCCAAGGGTCTTACGCGTCTTACAAAGCTGTGATGAGAAACAACGTCATGCAGTTGCTAAATGTGTGCAAATCATGTCTGAAGGAATGTCCTATTTTCATATACGCCAGAATCAAAGTGGTCTAGAGGACCTTAAGGAATTTGAAAAATATTGCTATGTCGTAGCTGGAGTTGTAGGCGAAATGCTAACCACTCTTTTTGCACTTCACTCCCCAGCATTTGCAAAAGCCATCTCTGGGAAAGAAAGTTTAGCGATTGCGTTTGGTCAGGCCCTACAAATGACAAATATCTTAAAAGACTCTCCGGAAGATCAATTAAGGGGGGTGTCCTGGAAACCTAAAGGCCTTGGTCAGACCGATTTATTGGTCATAGCCCATCAAAAACTAGAGGACTCCCTGCGCTATATCTGCTGTATTCCTAAATCAGAGCCGGGTATTCGCCAATTTTGTTTCTTAGCCTTTGGGCTTGCAGTTATGACCCTTAAACAAATTGCACAACGGCAAACGCTCCAAGGGGGCGCTGAGGTGAAACTCACGCGTGGGCAAGTTAGTCGCTTCTATATCTTTACGAAACTTGCCGTACGCAGTGATTTCCTGATGGGGCTGTTTTTTCGACTTCAGGCTAGGGCGCTCAAGGCTTAATAAATTCTATCCCTTCATGGCGCAAGAGCCAGCGTTTGATATCTAGATGCTGACCGATTCCGCCTCCTTTTTGCATGAACCCCCCCAATCCATTAGCTGATAAAACTCGATGGCAAGGTATTAAAAGCGGGTAATAATTTGCACCACA
>DENG01000027.1:922-2292 GCA_002359975.1 Polynucleobacter sp. UBA2650 | reverse complement strand
AGATTGAACTTAAATAAAGGATCTTCAAAGTAAGCTTCGATTTGATCTTTTGCCTGCTGCGCCAAATCATTTTGGGGGCGTACTTTACTGAGCCCTTTAGCAAGATAGCTTATTTCAGAAATCATCAAGCTACCATCCACCAATTCGGTACTAATACGCAGGCTTCCAAAGGGGGAGGAGATAACACATCGGTCAATATGAATGGGTTGCTTATGGCTATAACGGGTCATATCTGTAATCTTAATCTGACAGCAAAAACAATATCCCCTAATAGCTAGAAAAATCGGTATTTGCTATATTGATCTCCTGTACCTTTTTTGAGAGTATTAATGGACGCATTCTTTGACTCTTGGCCTTTATGGGCACAAGCAGCACTCATCGTATTTTTGCTTGCCTTATCTGGATTCTTCTCGATGGCAGAAACCAGTATGGTCGCAAGCAATCGGCATCGCCTTCGTGCCATGGCCAACAGCGGACATGCCGGCGCAGCCATCACTCAAAAACTCCTAAAACGAGTTGATACACTTCTATCGGTCTTATTAATTGCAAATAATTTAATTAATACCATTCTGCCTATTCTGGTTACTGGAATTGCACTTCATTTATTTGGTACAAATGGCCTTGTGCTATCTATTGCAACCCTGACGGTTGCTTTTTTGATCATTATTTTTAGTGAAATTACGCCAAAGGTCATTGGTGCAGCATTCGCAGAAAAAATATCGGTCAAGATTGGCTGGGTTATTTATCCCCTAACTATTATTCTCAAGCCCCTGTTGTGGCTGGTGAACTCCTTTGTTTCTGGATTAATGGGCCTTATGGGGCTGAATCAAAAGGAAGCAAACTTACAGACCATGAGCGCTGAGGAGCTAAGGAGCGTGGTCCTTGAGTCTAGTCACTTTATCTCCAAACAGCATCGCAATATTCTGCTTAATCTTTTTAATCTTGAGCATATTCTTGTGAGCGATGTTATGACCCCAAGAGCCAAGATGGAAATCTTGGATCTATCTCGTCCGATTGAGGAAGTGATTGGGCAGCTGGAAACCTGCTATCACAATAAATTGCCTGTATGCGATGGTGATCCAGAGAAAATCATTGGCATTCTCTCGGTTAAAAAAGCTTTGTCACTTTTGGGTAACAAAGAACTTACCCATGCTGATTTTAGAGAGTTGCTGAATGATCCGTATTTTATTCCTGAGGGCACACCGGTCATGCAACAAATGCAATTTTTTCAGGAAAACCGTCAACGCTTGAGCTTAGTTGTAAATGAATATGGTAGCGTCCAAGGCTTGCTTACCTTTGAAGATATTGTGGAAGAGCTGATTGGTGAGTTCACAACCTCTTTTCCAGGCCTCATCCATCGTGAGCAATGG
>DENG01000027.1:0-838 GCA_002359975.1 Polynucleobacter sp. UBA2650 | reverse complement strand
GATCATGATCTTAGCGTAAAGGTCGGCGGGGTTGTAATGGAAATTATTCATTTTGATGATCAGGGCATCAAGACAGTCAAGCTCTTAAGGCCATTGCCTGAAGAAGCTGAATAGTAATTCTCTTGCTTCCATTCAATTACGTATCTTCCCTCAAATCCCATAAGCCATATGAAGAAAACGATCAACATATCATTTATCTGTGGCAGGAGATCTGTACTGCTGCAATAAATGCTCGGGCTAGCGACATTCATATAGAGGCGCTTGAAGAGAGTTGTTGTGTCAGATTACGCGTCGATGGTGATCTCACACTTTTCCAGAGCTATCACAAAGAGGAGTATGTTCGACTGATTGCTCGGATCAAAATTTTAGCGAAGCTTGATATTGCAGAACAGCGCCTGCCCCAAGATGGTCGGCTTCAAATCTATTCAGATCTAACATCGACCGAAATTGATTGTCGTGTTTCAACGCTTCCAACTCTCTACGGAGAAAAAGTTGTTATCCGACTCCTAAATACCTCGGCCCATGAATTAAAGCTTGATCATATTGGCTTTAGCGATCTGCAAAGTCAAATAGTACGCCGAGCCCTAGGTCAAAGCCATGGATTAATTTTAGTATGCGGCCCAACAGGAAGCGGTAAAACACGAACTCTGTACAGTTTTCTCAACCATCTTAACCACGAGTACCGTAATCTTTGTACTATTGAGGATCCAATTGAAATCCGCTTACGAGGCGTTAATCAAGTGGCTTATCACCCTAAAGCTGGACTTGATTTTGGTGTGATTATTCGGGCGCTATTACGTCAAGATCCTGATGTCATTATGATCGGGGAGATCCGCGA
>DENG01000107.1:3932-7859 GCA_002359975.1 Polynucleobacter sp. UBA2650 | reverse complement strand
AAATCAGCAGCACGTGGATTTGCTTCAATGACTTTGAACGTATTGGCATCTAAAACAATCACTGCCTCAGATGCCATTTCAAAGAGAACGCGATAGCGTGTCTCCAGTTGGCGCAAGCGAGTGTAGTCGCGTTCGATAGCCTGTTGGGCATCAACCAAGCGCTGTTGTAGTAAAGAAATCTCACGGAGATCGCGTGCAAGCGCAATGATCTGCCCAGTGCTACCAATCTTTAAGGTTGCGCACAGTAATGGTAAATCGGCTGAGCCAGGTGATGGCACATTAATTTGTCGAAAACGAGACAGGCTCGTCTCATTCGCATCTTGGAGGAGAGCTTGTATTTTTGGCCGACTTTCACTGGTAACAACATCCAACCAATTTTTACCTACCCAGCCTTCTAAATTAGGACTTCGTAGATCAGGGTTGCCAAACGCAATACTCTGAATAACCCCATCTCGATTTAATGTTAAGGATATATCAGCAGAGGCCTGAACAATATGAGCAACCTCATCGGGATTGAGTTGCCCTAGGACATGAGCTGGGCTGGTTATATTGTTCACTGTTTACTCGTGTATCGAATTTATTAAACGCGTGATTTTAAGATATTTTCTGCGGCTATTACTGCGTCTGCAGCACTTAAGGTGCAGATATCGGCAACACATGAATCCATTAGCTCAGGTTTTGCATTAAATAATGCGCCTCCCGCCATAATTCCAATTTGTGAATTGAGAGAGACTCGCTTTATCTTTGGAATGAGTGCCTGTAATTTCTCCCATTGAAGCTCATACGAAATTGAAATACCAACTACATCAAAAAATTCTTTAGAACACAATTCCAGAACCTGTTCTTCGCTGGGACTTGGGGTTGAGCAAACATCCCAGCCGGCCTGCGTAAAGAACTCACTTAACATAAAAACACCCATCGTATGTTGTGATTGGGGCATTGCAAAGAGTAAAGCCTTACCAGAAGAACTACGATGATGATGTTGCTCATTCCGAAAATCAGGGCTTAGTTCTTGCATGATCTGCTGAATCCGTCCCAATGCAAGAGTAACTGTTGTAAAGCTATGTTCATCGAGTTCCCAATAGCATTGCATTCTTCTGGCGGCAGGTGCAATGAGATGTAGGTAGATTTCATTGAGTGATCGACCCTCAAGACTTAGGGACTTGATATAGCCCATACAAATATCGTTAGAGCTATTAATCAATAGCTCAGCAAAATATTTCACCTCGTCTGCGGAGATAGGCTCGTCGGCATGGGAGGCAAGCGCTTGATTTGCGTTGCTGTGTTGGATTAATAGTCGGGGGATGATTTGAGCCTCGATCGTTTTATTTAGTAGATGAGCAAGCTCATGAGGGGTGGGCCCTCTCGGGGATTCGGGCTCCAAACTCGGCAGTAGAGCACTTAAGCGGAACTTTTTTAGCCATCCTCTACTTTCCTTTGTGTTAGTTGAATTACGTTTCTCTGTTTGTAGATTTAAATGATCCACTTTTATATGTCCCCATACAGTTAATTCATGTTGCAATGCAACATTTATTACATTCAAGACCTAAAATTACCCCAAAAGCACGGGTTATAGGCCCTGAATAGCTCAAAAAGGCGGCCCCAAATTGCCTGCCTTTTTCTTCGATATTTATAAGGTTAACCCCTAGTTGGCCTAACTGTCAAAATAATTTGACACTTTTAAGGGTTTATTCCTAGATTTCAAAACATAAAAAAGCGTAAACTTAGGTTTACATATTTACATAGGAGCCGGCTGCATAAGGAATTAAGAGCACATGGCAAGTCAATCACAATCCCTTTATACCCCAGAAGAGCGACTTCGCAGAGACCGCTCGAAGTGGACATTGGTTCAAGGCATCCTAGCGCCTGTGCAATTTCTGGTGTTTTTAATCAGTCTTTATCTCGTACTGCGATTTCTATTCACGGGTGAGGGTGAGTTTGCGGCAAATGCCTCCGTTGTGATTAAGACTTTCTTTTTGTACGCCATCATGATTACGGGAAGCATTTGGGAAAAAGAAGTGTTTGGGCGTTATCTTTTTGCTCCCGCTTTCTATTGGGAAGACGTCTTTAGTATGCTGGTTTTATTCTTGCATACCGCATATTTGTTTGCTCTGGGTTTTGGTTTTCTAGAAATACGCCAACTGATGGCCTTAGCCTTAGCGGCTTATTTGGCCTACGTGATTAATGCCGCGCAGTTCTTATGGAAGTTACGTCAAGCTCGACTTCAAGAGCCAAAACAATCTCCAGGTGGGGTGACAGCATGAATCGAATTATTCCATTGCAACCTGCTCCAGCAGGATGCGACTCTGTTGCACCATTAAATATTCTGAAAGAGAGAGGACAGCGGGAAGTCTTTTGTGGTCTAACCGGCATTATTTGGCTTCATCGGAAAATTCAGGATGCATTTTTCTTAGTTGTTGGTTCGCGAACCTGTGCTCACCTCGTGCAATCTGCGGCAGGAGTGATGATTTTTGCAGAACCGCGCTTTGCAACAGCCATTATTGATGATCATGATTTAGCAGGACTGGCCGATGCCAATGAAGAGCTTGATCGGGTTGTCAATCAACTTCTTACCCGTCGACCAGACATCAAGATGTTATTTTTGGTGGGCTCATGCCCATCGGAAGTGATTAAATTAGATCTATCACGTGCAGCCGAAAGACTTAGTAAAACGTATACCCCGCGTGTTCGTATTCTTAATTACTCAGGCAGCGGAATTGAAACAACCTTTACGCAAGGCGAGGATGCTTGTCTGGCTGCGCTTGCTAAAGAGATTCCACAAGTTAGCGCTGAGCGCGCTGCCCAACAGGACGTAGATCTTCTAGTGGTTGGTTGTTTGGCCGATGTTGTAGAAGATCAGTTCTCCAGAATGTTTACAGAGTTAGGCCTTTCGTCTTATGCTTTCTTTCCACCACGGCGCTCGGGCGATCTGCCCAAGGTAGGACCTAATACGCGTTATCTGTTGGTTCAACCCTTTTTGACGGATACCGCACGTGTGCTTGAGGAGTTAGGCGCTTTGCGGATTCCAGCACCATTCCCATTGGGTGTTGAAGGCACAGAAGCATGGTTAGCCGCCGCAGCAAATACGTTCAATGTGGACCCAGAGCGCTTTGAGAAAGTAGTTGCGCCAAAACGGGAGCGCGCGATGATTGCTTTAGAGCGTCAACGCAAGATACTCAATGGACGCTCGATCTTCTTTTTCCCCGATTCTCAATTAGAAATTCCGTTGGCACGCTTCTTACACCGTGAGCTTGGAATGCAGCTGACCGAAGTAGGAATGCCTTATATCCATCGTCAGCATCTTGCCGAGGAAATTACGCTCTTACCAAAAGACGTTGTCTTATCAGAGGGCCAGGATGTAGAGAAGCAGCTTGATCGTTGCCGCGCTGCTATGCCGGATATGGTGGTTTGCGGTTTAGGCTTAGCTAATCCTTTAGAGGCAGAGGGAATGACCACAAAGTGGTCGATTGAGTTGGTCTTTACACCTATCCAAGGTTTTGATCAGGCCGCTGATCTAGCCGAACTCTTTGCACGTCCTTTAGTGCGTAAAACTAAGTTGGCAGCCTAGGAGAACAGCAATGAAATTAACCCTATGGACGTATGAAGGACCTCCCCACATCGGCGCAATGAGAATTGCCACAGCGATGGAAGATGTGCACTATGTCTTACATGCTCCGCAGGGCGATACCTATGCTGATTTACTGTTCACCATGATTGAGCGGATGAACAAGCGTCCACCAGTGACCTATACGACTTTTCAGGCACGTGATTTAGGTAGTGATACGGCAGAGTTGTTTAAAGATGCAGCCCGTTCTGCATATGCACGTTTCAAACCAAATTTGTTGATGGTGGGAGCTTCATGTACGGCTGAGTTAATACAAGATGATCCGGGAGGTCTTGCGGCCGCTTTAAATTTACCAGTTCCGG
>DENG01000107.1:0-3853 GCA_002359975.1 Polynucleobacter sp. UBA2650 | reverse complement strand
GGAAAAGAGTATGTATTGCCACCGGGAGAGAAAAGAGCCCATCGCCCCGCTGGTATCCCGCCTAGCTGCAATATATTAGGACCAACTGCATTAGGTTTTAGGCACCGTGATGATGTGGCTGAGATTCGGGCTTTATTACGTCAGATCGGTGTACGCGTAAATGTAGTGGCGCCTTTGGGAGCAAAACCTGAAGATATTGCTCGCTTACATGAAGCGGATTTCAATGTGGTTCTGTACCCTGAGGTTGCTAATAGTGCAGCGCAATGGATGAACAAAAGCTTTGGTCAGCCAAGCACAAAGACTATCCCAATTGGATTTAAGGCAACACAAGCATTTATTCAAGAGGTATGCGCTATAGCCGAAATTCATTGTGACCTCGAAGAATTAACACGCCGTTCACGGGCCCGCTGGTATGCGCTATCAGTTGACTCGACCTACCTAACCAATAAACGCGTCTTTATTTTTGGTGATGCAACCCATGCAATCGCTGCAGCGAAAGTTGCTTCAGAAGAGATGGGCTTTCAGGTGGTTGGTCTAGGAACGTATAGCCGAGAGTTGGCCCGCGAAGTCCGAGAAGCGGCCTCTCAATATGGAATAGAAGCATTGATTACGGATGATTACTTAGAGGTAGAGCAAAAGATTACAGAACTCCAACCTGAATTAATTCTGGGCACACAAATGGAGCGGCATATCGCAAAACGTCTAAAGGTACCGTGTGCGGTGATATCAGCGCCAATTCATGTACAGGATTTCCCAGCACGGTATTCACCCCAAATGGGTTTTGAGGGAGCAAATGTTCTCTTTGATACCTGGGTGCACCCATTAATGATGGGTTTAGAGGAGCACCTCATTGGCATGTTCAGAGAGGATTTTGAATTCCATGACGGCGCTGCACCATCTCACTTGGGTCATGGGCATACCAAGACCTCCGCTAACGAGACTATCAAGACAGAAGAGCCCGTAGCTGTAATGAATGCTGCTGTAGCAAATGGAGCTCCAGCAGGTGAGAGTATTTGGGAGCCAGAGGCTCAGAAAGAACTGAACAAGATCCCATTTTTTGTTCGAGGTAAAGCCAGACGTAATACCGAACGCTTTGCAAGTGAGCGTGGCCTACCAGCAATTTCAGTAGAAACACTGTATGACGCTAAGGCCCATTTTGGGCGCTGATTGTTTAACCATTATTAATCTCTTTGGAGCCCCTCAATGAACGTAGTCAATATTCCAGTAAGTGATATGAAGTCACGACGACCTGATGGTGAGGGCAGCGTACAAGTTCAGCTTGACCCAAATTTAAAAATTGGCAAAGCAAAAGTATTTGCAGTCTATGGCAAAGGGGGGATTGGTAAAAGCACAACCTCATCTAATTTATCGGTTGCCTTTTCTAAGCTAGGGAAGCGCGTTATTCAGATTGGCTGCGATCCTAAGCATGACTCGACATTTACCCTGACTAAGAAATTAATGCCCACAGTGATTGACGTTTTGGAAAAGGTTGATTTCCATTCGGAAGAGTTACGGGTTGAAGATTTTGTCTACGAGGGCTACAACGGAGTGATGTGTGTAGAGGCGGGCGGCCCACCTGCGGGGACAGGTTGTGGCGGTTATGTGGTGGGACAAACAGTCAAGCTCTTAAAAGAGCATCACCTGTTAGACGATACCGATGTAGTGATTTTTGATGTGTTGGGCGATGTGGTGTGCGGTGGCTTTGCAGCACCATTACAGCATGCCGACCGCGCCTTAATTGTTACCGCAAATGATTTTGACTCTATCTTTGCAATGAATCGGATTGTGCAAGCTATTGGTGCTAAAGCAAAGAACTATAACGTTCGTTTAGGCGGCGTTATCGCAAATCGCAGTGCGGCAACCGATCAAATTGATAAGTTCAATGAGAAGGTTGGTCTTAAAACAATGGCTCATTTTCCAGATCTAGATGTCATTCGTCGCAGCCGTCTTAAGAAGTCGACCCTGTTTGAGATGGAACAATCGCCCGAACTAGATAAAGTGCAACAAGAGTATTTGCGCTTAGCAGCTTCTCTATGGGCGGGCTCTGATCCATTACCAGCGATTCCGATGAAGGACCGGGATATTTTTGATCTTTTGGGCTTTGATTAATCCATAAGGCGATGAATATGCAACATCATTCATATCTCAAAAAGCGCGGTCAGTTAGAGCAGTATTTTGATCGCACTGCCTTTGATGCCTGGGCAAAGTTGACATCGACTGCACCAGTGAGTGGTATTCGTAAGACCGTTCGTGCTGGGCGCGATGAAATGCGCAATGTATTACTTGCTTACTTACCAAGCGATCTTAGTGGACAACGTGTCTTGGATGCTGGTTGTGGAACAGGGGCCCTTGCTGTGGAATTAGCAAAGCGGGGCGCTCGGGTGATGGCAACCGATATTTCTCCAACCTTAATCAAGCTAGCCCGAGAGCGTTTACCCAGTGATTTGCCTAATGGCTCGATCGAGTTCTTTGCGGGTGACATGTTGGATTCCAGTTTGGGTCAATTTGATCACGTAGTGTGCATGGATTCCATGATTCATTATCACCGGCAAGATATTACTAAGGCATTGGCAGGACTAGCAAAACGAACTCACCATACGATTGCATTCACCTTTGCGCCCAAGAATCCTTTTTTATCGGCCATGATTGCAGTGGGACGATTATTTCCCAGGGGTGATCGCGCACCATTTATTGAACCNNGCAAGTACGCAAAAGATTGCCCGCGGTTTTTATATTTCTCAGGCGATGGCTCTTCGCAAATCATGAAATCCCTCAACATCAACCTTTTCCAAGCATGGCGTCGTATCTCGCCAAGCTTGATGCCGTTCTCTGATGTGGCAACCAAAGACCTGCCTTTAAGTAAATGGTTACGCCTTGCATTATTTCAAGTATCGGTTGGGATGGCGACGGTCATGTTGATTGGTACTCTGAATCGCGTCATGATTGTGGAGATGGGTGTAGCAGCTAGTCTTGTTCCGCTGATGGTTGCACTGCCTTTAGTATTTGCTCCTTTTAGAGCCTTGGTAGGCTTTCGGAGTGATCGTCATCGCTCATTCCTTGGCTGGAAAAGAGTCCCCTACATTTGGTTAGGCAGTTGGTTGCAATTTGGTGGCTTAGCCATCATGCCATTTTCATTGATATTACTTTCAGGCGATTCTAATTGGCCTGCATGGTTTAGTCATATTGCTGCAGCTCTTGCATTTTTATTGGTGGGGGCCGGTATGCAAGTGACCCAAACGGCGGGTTTAGCATTAGCCTCTGATTTAGCAACACCTGCTTCTCGTCCTCGTGTAGTAGCACTGATGTATGTCATGTTCTTACTAGGCATGGTTTTTAGTAGTCTCTTGTTTGGTTTTCTGCTTAAAGATTTCTCACCCGTTCGTTTAATTCAGGTAGTACAGGGCGCAGCAGCATTAACGATGCTCTTTAATCTGCTCGCGTTATGGAAGCAAGAAGCCCGTCAGCCAAAGACTAAAGAGCAATTGGCGATGGAGCCAATCATTCGTTTTCAGGACTCCTGGAAACAATTTGCTAAGCAAGATAAAGTGATGCGGTTTCTAGTCGCTCTTGGCATGGGTACTGCCGCATTTAGTATGCAAGACATCATTCTGGAGCCTTACGGTGCAGAGGTGTTGGGTTTATCCGTTAGCGCTACTACCTTGCTAACCAGCCTTACTGCCCTAGGAGCTCTGCTGGCATTTATGCTGGCTGCAAAAGTATTAAACCGATCAATTGACTCACATCGCCTAGCGGCAGTTGGTGCTTTGTGCGGTATTTTTGCCTTTACCTGCGTTATTTTTTCTGAGCCACTACTATCCCCAACCTTATTTAGGATTGGGGCTTTCTTAATTGG
>DENG01000020.1:409-4573 GCA_002359975.1 Polynucleobacter sp. UBA2650 | reverse complement strand
GGCACATGAATCATATCAATGCCTGCACTTTGTTTAAATAGCTCAGCTGAAAGTTGATGAGTACCGCCGATCCCTCCAGATGAGAAGGTAAGAAATCCAGGTTTTGCCTTGGCTGCCTTCACGATATCGTTGATTGATTTAAATGGTGAGTTGGCATTAACAACCAAGACCAGCGGACCCTTTTCAATCAAAACAATTGGTACTACATCACTTTCTGGATCAAAGCGTAAAGCCTCAAACAAATATTTATTGACCGAAAGCGGTGCAAAGTTACCCATACCAATGGTGTAGCCATCTGGATTAGCGCGGGCAATAAATTCTGTACCTATATTGCCCCCCGCACCAGGCTTGTTATCTACAATAAAACTCTGCTTCATGATCACAGACATTTTTTGGGTGATTTGTCTGCTACGAAGATCAGCACTACCCGATGTTCCATAGGGAACAATAAAAGAAATCGGTTTATTGGGATAGGGCGCTTGCGCGTTTGCATTGGGGATGATGCCGATATAAAGAGAGATACTAATAACAATACAACTAAGATAAGGTAACGATAAATACCGAAGCAATATGATTTTCAAAGCACTCTCCTTCTAGACAAAACCGAGTAATCCGAGCAAGGCTCCCAAGCCAATTAAGTACAGCGGATGCTTGCGACTAACTAAGACAAAAACAATGCTAAAGATTGTTAGAGCATAAGCCATTGAGTTACCGTTAATCCGAATAGCAATTTGCCAAGCCGATGCTAAAACAAGCCCAACCGCAAGCGCACCAGCTGAATACTCAATCGTTTTTTTCCAACGAATGTGTTGGAGATTAGCAAGCACCCGTTGTAAATAAAAAATAAGGATACAAGAGGGCCAGCAGACTGCAAGGGTGGCCAGTAAAGCCCCAGCCAAGCCAAACGCATTCCAACCAATGAGTGTGACCGTTAAAAGATTGGGGCCTGGCGCCGCTTGAGCAATTGCAAAGTAATGAATAAAAGTATCTGCATCAATCCATTTTTCTTGATTTACAGAAATATCATAAAGAGTGGGCAGCAGTGCATTGACTCCACCAAAGGCAATTAAGGAAAACAGAGATAGCTTGATAAATAAGCCTAATAAGCCGATCATCATTTGGCTTTATTCCAGGCAAACAGGAGTGCTAAGGGAAGGGTGATGGTAACTACCCAGCCTAAGGCAAAATGAAACACAGTCGCCATGACAATGCTAATTGCAATCACAATCAGCATTGGAAGATACGAGAGCTCCTCTTTGAGCATCTTAAAACCAGTAGCAGCAATCAATCCAACACCAACGGCTGAGATGCCCCGTAACATTCCTTGCACCTGTTCAAATTGACCATAGTGATCGTACAAAAGGGCCAGCAGAATGACAACGGTCATTGGGGCAAGCATTAGTCCTGCCACTGCGGCAATGGCTCCACGTAGACCTCCAAATCGCTGTCCAACGCAGACCGCTAAGTTCACGATATTAGGCCCTGGTACCAGTTGACAGACGCCTAAGAGAGCATTGAACTCTTGTGCGCTGAGCCATTTCTTTTGTTCCACTAAAGTGCGTCTAGCCCATGGCAATACACCACCAAAACCCGATAAACCAATGAAGGTGAATGTGATAAATAAGTGACCAGGACTGTGTTGCACCGTGGGCTTTATGGAGAATATTTATTTAAAAGGTAAGGGGATGGGTTTGCCATCAAGCCATGCTGTAAGTGAGTCAACCATACCTTTTGCAAAACTGCTAAAGATGGGCTCTGCGATAAAACCGAGGTGAGGGCTCATGAGTAGATTTGGAGTATGTCGCAAGGGAGAGTCCTGTGGAATGGGCTCTATATCGAACACATCTAGGGCTGCCTTACCGGGGCGACCCATCTTCAGAGCTTCCATTAAATCAGCAGTAACAATTAATGCAGAACGCGCCGTATTCACCAACACAGAATCTGCTCGCATAAGTTGTAGCCGTTCTTTATTCATGAGACCTTTAGTATTTGGACCTACTACTAAATGAAGACTTACTACTTTTGAGGTTTGTAAAAGAGTGTCAAGCGGAACGAACTCGCAATGAGAAGCTTTAGCTCTCTCCGGGGTCATATTAGGGCTCCAGCAAACAACATCCATACCAAATGCTGCTCCTACCTTGGCAACAATGCCGCCAATGGCGCCAAGACCAATAATGCCAAGGCGTTGACCGCTTAACATCGGTAAGACAGAGTCAGAATTTCGCCATTGACCTTGCTGTAGTAATTGAGTTTGATCAACGATATTTTTAGTAGCGGCGAGGATCAGCGCCCATGTAAGTTCAGCGGTTGTTTCTTTTGACGGACCTCCAGGCGTGCACGCTATCGGAATCCCCCGATTAATCAATGCTTGATGGTCTAGAAGATTGTTTCGAGCACCCGTAAATAAAAACAATTGGAGCTTAGGGAGGCGAGCAATCAGTTCAGCATTAAAGGGAGAGCGATCTCGAACCAAGGCAATTACCTCTGCATCTTTGACCACTTCATATAAGGCCTCTCCAGAAAGAGGTTCGTGGTGAAAGCTGAGTTGCGAACGCTCGGCAATGGATGACCAATCTGCAAAGCGTTGGAGGCATTGCTCATAGTCACCCAAAACGACAATTCTTGGTTTTGCTTGCATACAGAAAATAGTCATCCTTGTATTAAATCGGTGATAAATCGATGATAATTGATGTTTCTAGTAAAGATTTTAAAAGGAAGCCAGATGATTTTAGAGGTCGTTGACATACGTATAGAGGAAAGCAAACAAGCCGAGTTTGATGAGGCTATTGTTCGAGGAGTTCGCACAGCCATTGCCCCAGCCAAGGGATTTCGGGGTTTTAAAGTAAACCACAGTATTGAGTCCCCAAACCGCTATCTTTTGATGATCTACTGGGACACATTAGAAAATCATATGGTTGATTTTCGAGGGTCACCAGCATTTACAGAATGGCGTAGCATTGTCGGACCATTTTTTATCCAGCCCCCAGCTGTAGAGCACTTCAACTTAGTCGGTAAATCTGATTAGGGATTCGTTTTTTTAGGTTTGAGTCGACCTTGCGGCTTGGCTGCCAGGGTTGGCTCTAGAGTTTCGCGCTCATCAAAGACAAAGCAGTCTCCTTGGTAGTGTGCGGAGCCAATATCTTCGAAGTATTGGAGAATGCCGCCATCCAATTGGTAGCTATGCTCTAAGCCACGCTCTCGCAGGTATAAGCCAGATTTCTCGCAACGAATCCCGCCCGTACAAAAGCTTACTAAGGTCTTATCAGCAAGTTCCGAAAGATGCGATTCAATCGCCTTCGGAAACTCACTAAATTTATTGATATTGAAGTGCATAGCATTGTCAAAGCTGCCATATTCCACTTCAAAGCTATTGCGTGTATCAATCATTACTACGGGTCGTCCTAAATCATCATGCCCTTGGTCAAGCCATTGCTTTAACTTCTCAGGAGCAATAAATTTTGCCCTACCTTTTTCTGGGGTGATTGTCGGATGATTCATCCGAATAATCTCTTTCTTTATTTTGATCAGCAACTTACGAAAAGGCTGGGATGACGACCAACTATCTTTTGTTGTAAAAGTTCGCAGTCGAGGATCTGCTCGTAGAGTGTTTAGGAATTCTTGAATATCATTTTCTAGACCTGCCAGAAATAAATTAATACCTTCTTCGGCAAGAAGAATGGTCCCCTTGAGTTGATGAAGAAGGGCGGATTCTTGTAAAGACTCCCGCAAAGACTCTAATTGATCTAAGCGAACAAACTGATACCCAGCAATATTTAGGATAGGTAGTGACTTGGGCTCATTCGTTAAATCGTTCATAAGCCGTATTATTAATCAAGTTTGTCGCTAAACTAGAGGGAAAGAAAAACATCGAACCCCTACAATCATGTCAAATTCCCGCTTAATACCGTATCAACCCCTTGATTTATCAGAACCCGCTGATCTGGTTGCTGAGATCAGAAAGCGGCGTGGCGGTCAGTTTATTAACCTTGATCGCATGTTGTTGCATAGCGAACCGTTTGCCAGGGGCTGGAATGTCTTCATCGGCAATGTTCGAGAGAAGCTATCTTTAGATCCCAAATTAAGAGAGCTTGGTATGTGTGGCGTCGCGATTCTGAATGGTGCCGAATATGAATTCTTTCACCATGCGCCACCGTTTCTAAAAGC
>DENG01000020.1:0-218 GCA_002359975.1 Polynucleobacter sp. UBA2650 | reverse complement strand
GTAATCGCTAGCTACAATATGGTCTCCCGTTTCTTAATCGCATTAGATATTCATCCCGAAGACCACCCACCAAGCTCTTAAATTATGAATCGAGAAATTACGCGCATTATTCCTGGGGTCCTTACATCGGATGGCGCAGGAGTACGTCTGCGCCGAAGTTTGGGTGGGCAAGATCGCCAACGCTTGGATCCCTTCTTGATGTTGGATGAGTTCTCATC
>DENG01000072.1 GCA_002359975.1 Polynucleobacter sp. UBA2650 | reverse complement strand
TAGAGGGAGTTCAATATCTCGGTTGCAGAGGCATCCAAGCCAACATGCCAAACCCACTTGGGATCATTAATCTCTTTTAGAGGAGTAATCGTAGTCGCTATCCCCAAGAAATGATTAATCCATTTCTCCAAAATTTTTGCTAATGCAGGCAATGTCGCTTGATCAAAATTAAGCTGGATTGCAAAATCATGTGCTTGATCCCTACCCCAATAGGATTTGGCATTGTCTTCGTGGAGGACATCTAGATCTACCGTACGCATGGCGATGGACTGACTCTTTAGAAGGTCAATAATATTGCCGAACTCACTCGCCTGAGCATTACGCTCAATGGTCTCATGGTCAGCTGCCATCACAATGCCATCCTCTAAGATGGTGATCTTTTGTGGCCGAAAGAAGAGTTCTGCGATTCGGGCATCAAAAGGGTTTACTTCGGTACCAAGGATATGTCTAAGAAAGATTTGGGTGAGTTGTGCAACGAATAAAGGTGGCACATCAACACCCTCACCTTCAAACAAACTCATGTAGAAGTTCTCAAGCGAGCTTGCGGCTAATAGTTTGGTGCGGTAGCGAAACCAAATCGCATAATTAGCCTGAATATCTGCATCAGCCATCTGCTCAATCTCTGCTTGTGCCACTTCTTCACGGGGATTGTTCAAGAGACGCTGATGAATTGCTCTTTCTTTGGGACAAGATTCTGGAACCAAGGCCAGCTCTGGTCTTGATAAATAGGTTCTTAAGAAATCATCGGTCACCAATAGTTGGTTATCGGGACTAACTTGCAGGGTATCAAAGCCACAATGGGCCCAGTAATTTGGCATAGGGTCAGTAATTAAAAATAATCAGTGCTATTGTCCACTAGATCAATGCCGCATGATTAACAAGGTCATCCCCGCATTCCCCTCTTTCAATTGCTTGAGGTGCTGCTTTAGCGTGGGGCGACGTTTTATGAGGGTTTGATAAAGCTCACTACGATGCACTAAATCTTCTCCATGATAGTACTCATCAACTCGGTCTGAGAAAAAGTTGTTCTCAAGAGCTTCTCGAACAGTGCGTCGTATGCCTCCTCCCTGTCCGGATGAGCCATAGCCGTGGATGACGATCAATGCACGTATTTGCACATCAGCAGCAGCTCGTATATGGTGAGTAAGGGTATCAAGCGCCTCTTCACGCGTCGGTCCACCGATCTCCAGATTTACGATTGCAGTATCCGTATTTGCACTTGGTACCTCTTGGCTTTCGCAGAAGGGGCAATCGCCCAGCATCGCTCGGGGGTTACCGCAGGTGGGACAGACAAAAGAAATTGCCATAAAGAATAAATCTATTTAGCAAGGAGTGCATCCCTCACCATGACTTCCATACGCTCGGCTGAAGTACCTGGTGGGAAAAAAGCTAAATACTTTCCTTGGCGATTCATAATATAAACAAACGCTGTGTGATCAATTAAATATTGATTTCCTCTTACGTTGACTTTTTCATAAAAGGTCTTGTACTTTGTTGCAATTTCTTTTGTCTGAGCCTCAGTGCCTCGTAAACCAAGGATACGGCTATCAAAATGATTCGTGTACTTTCCGATCAGATCCTGGGTATCTCTTGCTGGATCAAGAGTAATGAATATTGCCTGAACTTGATCGCTATCCTTGCCAAGTAGTTTCAATAAGCGTGCAACATTTGCTAAATCCGTTGGGCAAACGTCTGGACAAAACATATATCCAAAGTAAATTAAGACAATCTTGCCCTTGAACTCAGAAAGGCTTCGCGACTTACCAAATTGATCGGTCAGCGTGAAAGGCCCTCCAACATTACCTTTACCCGACATGAGCTCATTCATGAGACGAGCTGAGTCAGCCCTTGATTGCGCAGTTTGCGCCAAGGAATAGTTGGCAGTAATACCCAAAAAAATAAAACTAGCTAGCAGAAAGCTAGCTAGCCGAAGCCTACACATTAGGTACCAAATTGAAATTCTGTTCCTGTTGTTGAGGTAACCAGACGATCATTCAGCATATTCTGCATTGCTGTGACAAAGCCCGGACCCGAACAATGCAATGGAATAACTACATCTGGGTTGAATTGTTTCAAAGCCTCTACCGTTTGCGTTAAGTAATCGTTCGGGGCTGGAAATAGATGGAATCCACCCAAAATAGCGTGTACTTTTTTCACACCCGATACATTAATGGCCTGCTGAACAGAATTTACAATTCCAGCGTGACCACATGAAGAAATCACGATCAGGCCTCGATCCCGTAAATTGTATGCTGTGCAATGTTCGTGAATATGATCATCTTTCACAAACTTTCCTTCTGCCTTGGTATTTAATTCAGGCAAATCACAACCGATACCATTCTTCTTGGCATATTCAACAAGGGTATTTGGGATTACCTTTTCAAAACTACCCCGATTAATAACACCCGTTGTAAATGCGTGTCCCTGAATAATGGTTGGTTTCTCGCAATACACAATTTTTACTTTTAACGCATCTAGTTCACGACGATCCAACACACCCCAATCTGCAAAGTGGCCTGGCGATCCGCTTGCAGTTTTGCGATTACAGAAATTATCTTCACCTCCAACATAGAGGGTGAGGTCTGCTGGTAACTTACTGCGATGGGCCTGCAAGAATGGAATCAGCCCACCAAAATGGTCAAAATGTCCATGGCTCAAAATCATGGCGTGTTGCTGTTCGGGCTTCACGTTCATGATTTCCATATTACCCATCAAGGCTGCAGGCGTATAGCCGTAATCTAAGAGCATGCTCTTACTGCTTTGTCCGATCTTGGATTCAAGCGCTAAAGCTAAGCCCCACTCATTATGGAGCGCCTTACGGTAATCTTTTGATGAAATAAATGGTGTGCGTTTAATCTTGACCCATTTATTAGTTCCTGGTCTTGGTGAGTCGTAGCTACTATCAACAAGTACTTTGATATCCAAGGTATCGATCGTAGGAACTTTTGTCACTGCGAATGATTGAATTCCAAATGTTGTTAAACCAGCTCCTGCTAGTAATGCCGACGACCCCAAAATAAATTGGCGACGATTTGTTCCATGAATAGCCATTCTTATTTCCCCTTCTTTTGTAGGTCTTTCTAGATTAAAACTTTAGTCGGGCTTTAGCAATAGGCCACCTATCAATCAGAATGTAGATTTTTGAATAAACAAGTATTTAATTGTTTGGGATAAAGCTAACTAATGGTTATCCCTAGCATGTTTATACGTGACCGTATTTCTTAAGAGCTTCTGCTAATGTGAGGCCACTGGCGATTTCCTTGCGAATGTTTTTCTCGATGGCCGTTAATCGCTCAGATTCAAGCAAAACACTCTCCACATGCTCTACCGGGATAACGATGGCTCCATCTTCATCGGCCAGAATAAAGTCCCCTGGACGCACAATCACATTACCGCCATCATGACCCCTCATATAGACTGGGACCTGACATGCATTTACTTTCCACCGTCCAATAGACTGAACCGATGTCTTATAACGAGCAAACACTGGAAATTGATGCTCACCGATCCAGCGGACATCTCGAATACCGCCATCCAGAAGCGCCCCAACACATCCACGCTCCTTCATTCCCAAGGCAATCAACTCTCCGAAATAGCAAATTCCTTCGCCATTCCCACTCCACACACTAATTTCACCAGGAGACAAGCCTTGGCAAGCCTCCATCTTATCTTTATCACCGCCTTGGGGATAAGGGCTCATTTGCCCGCGAATGGTGTAGGCCCAACCAGCCATTCTCTTGCAGGTTTCTGGGTAAGGGCCAAAATCAGCAGCCAATCCCTGTTGAAGCAAGTTCATATTATCAAGAACGTCTGCAACGTTTGAGGTATCGACCTCAAGAAAACGTAGGCGAATCGATTCTTTATCTTTTGCTGTAAAGCTCATCTCTTATCCTTTGGATTTTTAATCAAAATTATGTGCCGACCTGAAAATGAGAAGTCATTTTTCTCAACATGGCAACAACGCTTTGAGCCACAATGCGACCTGTTTTAGGATTTTCAGATGGAATATTTTCCATCGTCATGGTGAACTTTGCAGAATCAGAGTCAACCGTAATGGTGTGTGTATTTCTAACAACAGTAGGGTCAGCCCATATTTCAAGAAGAGTATTTTCTGGTCCATTTCCAGCAAGTGCAAGAGCAACAACCACATTTAGGTTTGCAGGAAAACCTTTTGCAGCCTCTTTAGCATTTCCTGAAAAGACCTTCAATGGCTCCGTCAATCCCTGCACCGAAATATTGTTTTCAATTAGATGGGGGGCACCCTCAAGACCCTTTGGCGGCTTACGTGTAACCATGCGTACCGAATGAATTTTGCCCTCTGCAGCACCAATCATTGCGTCTAGGCCGATGAGAGCTCCGGTGGGAACCATAATGACCCCACCAGATTGTTTGGCTAACTCAACCAAATCAGGCCTAAATAAAATTGCCCCAACAGAGAGCACAATGGCTTTCTTTTGTTTCTTTAAAAAGGGGGCAATGATGTCACCCAAAAACTCAGCAGGGGCACACTCTACAACTACATCGGCCTCCGGCTCTAAATCTTCAATACGCAACACCTTTACTGGATGGGCTAAGGTTTTAACAAACTCATTTGCCTTGTCATGATTTTTAGCGGATACAGCTGTCAACTCAACACCTGGAACGGCTCCTGCAGCCAGTTTTGTGGATAGCGATTTTCCAATAGCGCCAAGCCCTGCGACAGCCACTCTAATCTTCTTATTCATTGTCATTTTTAATCAATTATCAAAAAATATTTCGTTAACAGATCCGCGAAGATCCATCTCATAATCAAGCCCAGCAACTGGCGGTCTTGCATAATGCCACAGCAAGCCATTTGGAATGAATCCTGGTTTAGAAAGTAGTTCGTCTACTAATGCGGCGATATCGTGAACCGAATATGCTTGTACCTTAGTAACATCAGACCAATTAAGACCAAAGTGCTTGGGACGAGTCGACATCTCTTCAATCACAAATGCCATTTTTTTTCTCAATCCTGCTTGAGAAACATCGCCAAAGGCAATAATGCGTTCTTTATAGGGCTCTGACCCTTTTCGCGCATCCCCTCCTCCAGATATAACAAAACTAGTTTCGTTAACACTGGTTGGAAGCAAATAGGTGAACCCGAACATGGATACCTCTGTGGGGCCATGATGCTCTGGACAAACATTGGTTCGCGCTACTGGATTAACCGCATCCACGCCATCAATCGCCGGAGAATAAATATTCCATTTCTGGAGTTGTTTCACATAGGTTTTATTAAACTCAATAAAACCATGATCATCAAATTGCTTTGGCGAGCGTAACTCGCAGTGAGCAAAAGCAGTAAACGGCAATCCAAGAGAACTCAGTCGACTTTCGACAGCTCGAAAGCCATCTGTTAAGGGTATAGCTCGTTTAAAGCGAATTTGCTCTAAACGGTAACCAGGCTCTGCCATCACTCCGGCTGAATACTGGAAAACACTCGGCAAATAAGAGTAGTGTCCGGGAGCAAAAATAATTGGCTGGGGCATAACAAATTAATCTATGGTCATCCCAGATGTTTTAACAATCTGAGCGTATTTTGTAATCTCGCTTTGTATATGCTCGCCAAATTTTGCAGGAGTTCCACCAATTATCTCAATGCCTCGATCCGATAAATTCTTTTTCACTGCAGGGTCTTGTAGAGCTCGATTAATTGCGCCATTAACTTTATCCACCGCATCTTTGGACAAACTAGCGGGGGCAATAATTCCGTACCATGAATCAGTTTCAAACTTTGGGAATCCTTGCTCTGCAATAGTTGGAATTTCAGGAGCCAATGGAGCACGAGTTAAATAGGTTGTGCCGATTGCTTTCAACTTGCCAGACTTTATATGGGGCAAGAAATCTGGGAGGTTCCCAAACATCAAGTCAATGTTGCCAGCTAATAAATCTGTCAAGGCGGGACCTTGTCCGCGATATGGAATGTGAACCACAAATATTCCTGCTTGGGATTTAAGCATCTCTCCTGCGAAATGAGCTGTTGTTCCATTACCAAATGATCCATAAGATAGTTTTCCAGGATTCTTTTTGGCATACGCAATGAGCTCTTTAAGATTATTGACTGGCAATCCTGGGCGAACAGCTAAAACATTTGCTGTCTTCGCAATCAAGATGACCGGCTGTAAATCCTTTGAAGCGTTATAGGGTAAATTCTTTACCAATGTTTGATTGACCGTAAAGCTATTTGCAACGCCTCCCACGGTATACCCATCCGTCGCTTTTGCAGTGGCGTCAACTCCAATAACAGTCCCAGCGCCAGGTTTGTTATCAACAATGACAGGGCTTGATAAATTTTTACCCATCTCTGGAGTCAATGTTCGAACAACTGAATCTAAGGTGCTTGCCCCACCAGGAAATGGCACAATGACTCGAACGGTTTGACCATTTGGCCAATTACTTTGAGCATGGGACATTACTGAAAACACCATACTTAATAAACCTAATAATATTTTATGTTTCATTTGGTCTCCAATTGGTATTAATTTAATTATTGAGTGCAGTTTTCCTTATTACTTTACCGCTTTATAAACGCCCATCTC
>DENG01000026.1 GCA_002359975.1 Polynucleobacter sp. UBA2650 | reverse complement strand
TCGTTCCTTTAAGATACCAAAATGAGCACGTGGTTCAATTCCGTGGATATCTACTGTGAGCGCTTAGATGCGAGTTTTTGGGCTGAGCCTATTAATGCTATTACTAATCTCTCATTCATCGTGGCAGGATTGTTCATCTGGCGCCTAAGAACTCCCCGCTCAAATCTGATGGCAATTCTGATGATCCTCATTGGCCTAGGAAGTTTTAGCTTTCATACCTTTGCAAATCGTCTTACCGGCCTATTTGATGTCTTAGCAATAGCTTTGTATTTAGTGGCTTTTGCATTTCTGATCCCCAAGCAATGGTCGAAAAACTCGATATTGATTCAGGTGGGGTCAGTTATTCTGCTCATCGTCAGCATTGTTTTAGCTCAATTACTAATTAGTCACTTAAAGCCTGTTCTACCCTGGTTACCCCCCGGCATGTACCTAGGGGCTTGGTTGGCGCTGCTTGGTTATGCTTTGATAACTCAATCTTCAAACACGCTAGCAGCGCGATTTTTATGGCTGGCGGTCATTGTTTTTCCAACCTCCCTGCTGAGTCGTCAACTTGATATGCCCTTATGTGACTTCATTGGTGGTTCGCATTGGTTATGGCATCTGCTCAATGGGATAACCTTGTTTTTGAGTAGTTATGGTCTTTGCACAGAAAAGAACCTTAAATCTCAGCAACTTTAGATTGTTGTTAATTTTCCGACTCGAGGCCAATTAGATCAACGATCATAGTCACTAGCAAATTGGTGATTTGTATCTCGATGATGAGCCTCATCATTTCGGACAGCAATCACAACATCACGCAAGGTTGCAGTGGCATCAAGTTTCCAATAATCGATAGCGATCTTAGGCGCCGGAACATTGGGTATGCGTCCCTCATCAATTTCTTTTAAATATTCGGTATAGGAGTAGACGGCCTCTTCCTCAAAATAGCCAACTATGCGATGTGCTGTTCTTGGGAAAAACACATAGATTATGAAAAAGAAATTCCAGAAAATGGCTTGTGTAATCAAGACTAAATAGCGCTCAAACAAATTGGGCTTTGCAATCTCGATAAAGGTCATTAAATGCATTCTTTCATTCTCAGCCTCGGCTAAAAGCGTACGAATCTTTGGTCCATAGCCAACTTTCATACTACGTAGGCTGGTTAAATGAGTCCACATACCAGCAACCATTCCTGGAACTCCTGCGACAGTTTCCAAGATAACAGCTCGGTGCCCATAGCGTTTCTTAAAAAAAGTATCGGCAAAAAAACGCATGCCTTTAGTAAAAAAGAGGGCAACTCGATCAGAAAATTGAATGGGGGTGTAGTGGATGGTCTCTTTCATAACAAACACTTTAAGTGTTTTTTAGCTTTTGTGCCCGCAAGACGCAGTTTTTCTTACTTAAGGCTTAAGTTTTTTGCCTGCCCAGCACGATTGGCTTCGCTGATACTTCGCGTTCGAACGTGCGATCTACGCGTTAGAAGAAATCGTGGCTGCCGAAATATTTAATTATTTCAATGACTTATACGTTAAAACTGGCACTGTGTAATAAACTGTGTAGTGCATAAGTCCTGCTTAAAAGACAATTCCTCATCTAGCTTTCAATACTCAATAAGCATTGTTTGACTATATTCATGCCATCATGCAATAATGCAGCACGAATATAGGAGAATGTCATGGGCGCAGTTATAGATCACCAAATTATTAAATCCATTGGATCGAGTGGGCAAATCTCGCTTGGAAAGGAATATGCAGGACGTCAGGTTCTAGTTGAAAGCCCAGAGCCTGGAGTTTGGGTAATTCGCACCGCTACTGTCATTCCAGATAATGAAAAGTGGATACATACGCCAGCTCTTAAAAAGGATTTAACTGCTGCTTTAGCCTGGGCACAAAAAGCACCCGCTAAAGCAAGCGACCTTTCTAAATTAAAAATGGCTAAAGCGCATGGCACGAAACGTAAAGCCTGAGCCACTAGTCGAGCTTGATCTTAATAGTCCTGTTTTTCAATCTGCCTGGAGCGATTTAGAGCTAGCTGAGCAAGAGAAGGTATTTGCTACCTTTAAAAAGATCACACAACTAACCTGGAACCAGGTCTATCGAGACAAGGGCTTGAAATGGGAAAAGATTCACAGCATTGCAGCCCCTAAAAATATTGAAGCGCTCTACTCCTTTCGTGTAAGCAAATCGATTCGAGGGATTGGCTTTAGAGAAAATCACTTTTTACGAGTCTTATTGATAGAGCCAGACCATGATGCCGCTTATGGGAAAAAATAGTTATGGTGAACGGCAACTGTAAACTCAGTGTCCGGTACGGACCGACCTTGTAGGGCCTGCCCAGCACGATTGGCTTCGCCGATACTTCGCGTTCAAACGTGCGACTTACGCCTTAGAAGGGCTGAAAAATCTAGAAAACAACAGCATAAACAATGGTTTTAATCTGTTGGGATCAGGTGTTCAGTACGCACCGAGAACCTTGGTGTCGGGTGGAATTGCTTGGATCCGCGGCGGTTTCGGCAGGCGGTCTAAAGTCAAATTTGTCGGGTAAACCGACATTTTAAAGCGTCAATTTAAGGGACATTTGTTAGTTACTGAAATTTAATGCCTTAGAGCTTTGCTTAATCTCATGCATGGCTGATAGAGTAATTTTTCTAACCTCAATTTTGCTCTGATCAATATGACTTGTTAGTAATCGTTTGGCCTCAGCGCCACGTCGATCTAAAATTGCTTTGAGGATTTTTGAGTGCTCTTCATACGTTTCATGGATACGGTTTTGCTTCGTAAAATCTAATCGGCGCACAATTCGGATTCGCTCAGATATTTCCTGATGCATCTTTAGCATTTCAAGGTTCCCAGCTATCTTCACCAGCTCATGATGGAAGTTTTCATCTAATGCACCAACCTTTTCGCCATCTTGAATGCGATCTGCAGGCTTACATAGCCATATTTTAGACAAACCACTCAAAGGGTCGTGAGAAAAAGCTTTGTCACATAAAATCTTGATCGCATGACCTTCGATCAAGATTCGGAAGTCATACAATTCATCCAGTTTATTAAAGTCTAGGGGTGCGATTTGCCAACCAATTTTTGGTATTGCATTAATAAATCCTTCGTATTGCAAACGCTGTAAGGCTTGTCGCAAAGGGGTACGACTTACCTGTATTAACCGGACTAAATTACCCTCAGACACCAAGTCTCCTGGCAATAGCTCGAAAGAAAAAATCTTTTGTTTGATTATCAAATAAGCATTATCTGCCAAACTTGAGAACTGATTATTTAAGGGAACTAAAGTCGGCATACTCTTTACACCATCTCTTTTAAATAATTCTTCCAGCCACCATATTGGCTAATATTGGTAGCCCCTGAAATCCCAACTGGCTCACAGATAAATCCCTTTACCCAAGAGCCATCCTCTAACTCAATCGTACCCAGTCCTAATGGAGATGGAATCAAACCCAAAAATGAGCCAATCGTTTCAGTTGGTAAATCATAGATCTCAAGCTCGATCGCGATCCCACCCTGCTCAGCTCTCACTAGGCCGGGTTTAGGTGGGCTAGTATTTGCTAGAGCAAAAAGCTGATAGCGATTCGCTGTTTTACATGCTTTCACAAAACGAGCTTGGCGCTCTACAAGTTGAGAATGCAAAGGCATTCCTTTGAGGTGAGCCCCCACCACTGAGAAAG
>DENG01000018.1:6625-7528 GCA_002359975.1 Polynucleobacter sp. UBA2650 | reverse complement strand
TATATGGCTGATGGCCGCGCGGTCGACATTGTTCTCAACCCATTGGGCGTGCCATCACGCATGAACGTTGGCCAAATCTTGGAGACCCATTTAGGATGGGCCGCTCAAGGTATTGGTAAGCGTATTGAAGCGATGCTCAAAGAGCAAGCCAAAATTGCCGATTTAAGAAAGTTTTTGAAGACCCTTTATAACGAAACTGGCCGCCAAGAAAATATCGATGAGTTTGGTGATGATCAGGTTCTCGAGTTGGCCAGTAATCTAAAAGGCGGCTTGCCTTTTGCAACCCCAGTGTTTGATGGTGCAACAGAATCAGAAATTGGCAAAATGCTTGAGCTTGCCTACCCTGATGATCAGGCGAAGAGCTTGCATATGACCCCATCCCGTCAGCAGATCACTCTGCATGATGGTCGCACCGGCGATGCATTTGAGCGTCCGGTAACAGTTGGGGTAATGCACGTTTTGAAGCTGCACCATTTGGTGGACGACAAGATGCATGCTCGATCTACAGGACCTTATTCTTTGGTTACTCAGCAGCCATTGGGCGGAAAAGCGCAGTTTGGTGGTCAGCGCTTTGGCGAAATGGAAGTTTGGGCACTCGAGGCCTATGGCGCGTCGTATGTATTGCAAGAGATGCTGACCGTGAAGTCAGACGACGTTACTGGCCGAACCAAGGTTTACGAAAACATCGTCAAGGGCGAGCACACCATCGATGCTGGTATGCCCGAATCCTTCAACGTTCTGGTGAAAGAAATCCGATCGTTGGGTATTGACATTGATATGGAGCGCAACTGATATGAAAGCATTGCTCGATTTATTTAAGCAAAGCTCTGGAGAAGAGCAGTTTGATGTCATCAAAATTGGCTTGGCCTCTCCCGAGAAAATCCGTTCATGGTCTTTTGGTGA
>DENG01000018.1:5782-6570 GCA_002359975.1 Polynucleobacter sp. UBA2650 | reverse complement strand
GCCAAGATTTTTGGACCCATTAAAGACTATGAGTGCTTGTGCGGTAAATATAAGCGCTTAAAGTTCCGCGGTGTTATTTGTGAGAAGTGTGGTGTTGAGGTTACTCTGGCCAAGGTGCGTCGTGAGCGCATGGGCCATATTGAGCTTGCCGCACCAGTTGCCCACATTTGGTTCTTAAAATCCTTGCCATCCCGCTTGGGTATGGTTTTGGATATGACCTTGCGTGATATTGAGCGCGTTCTTTATTTTGAAGCCTATGTTGTCGTAGATCCGGGCCTAACACCTGAGGGTGCCATGAAGCGCGGCCAGATTATGTCAGAAGACGAGTACAACGCCAAGATTGAAGAGTTTGGTGATGGTGCGTTTACTGCCATCATGGGCGCCGAAGGAGTTCGTGAACTTCTCCGTACTATCAATATTGATCGCGAAGTCGAGTCGATTCGTTCTGAGCTCAAGGCAACTGGCAGTGATGCCAAAATCAAGAAATACGCTAAGCGTCTAAAAGTATTAGAGGCATTCCAAAGCTCGGGTATTAAGCCAGACTGGATGATCATGGAGGTATTGCCTGTATTACCTCCTGAGCTGCGTCCATTGGTGCCATTGGATGGCGGACGTTTTGCGACATCTGATTTGAATGATCTTTATCGTCGCGTGATTAACCGTAATAATCGCTTGCGTCGTCTTTTGGAGCTGCGCGCCCCTGAAATTATTGTGCGCAATGAGAAGCGGATGTTACAAGAGGCGGTTGATTCATTGCTTGACAATGGTCGTCGTGGTAAGGCGATGAC
>DENG01000018.1:0-5775 GCA_002359975.1 Polynucleobacter sp. UBA2650 | reverse complement strand
CGTCAAAACTTGTTGGGTAAGCGCGTTGACTACTCGGGTCGCTCGGTCATCGTTGTTGGCCCTACCCTAAAATTACATCAATGCGGCTTGCCTAAACTGATGGCTTTAGAGTTGTTTAAGCCATTCATCTTTAATAAGCTAGAGACCTTGGGTATCGCAACTACGATTAAGGCGGCCAAGAAAGAAGTTGAGAGCCAAACCCCGATCGTTTGGGACATTCTAGAAGAAGTTATTCGGGAGCATCCGATTCTATTAAATCGTGCCCCAACCTTGCACCGCTTAGGTATTCAGGCTTTTGAGCCTATGTTGATTGAAGGCAAGGCAATTCAATTGCATCCTTTGGTCTGCGCCGCTTTTAATGCTGACTTTGACGGCGACCAAATGGCGGTTCACGTTCCCTTGTCGCTCGAAGCGCAAATGGAAGCGCGCACCTTAATGCTGGCCTCGAACAACGTACTGTTCCCAGCAAACGGTGAGCCATCTATTGTTCCATCACAAGACGTTGTCCTGGGTCTGTACTATGCAACGCGCGACAAAATTAATGGCAAGGGTGAGGGCATGGTTTTTGCCGACATCCCTGAGGTAATTCGTGCATATGAAGCCGGTATGGTGGAGGTTGCTACCCGGATTGCAGTGCGTATTACAGAGTATGAAATCGTGAATAAGGCTGCAGAGGGCGATGAGCGTTTTGTGCCGAAGACTTCAGTTCAGCACACTTCTGTCGGCCGTGCAATTTTGTCTGAGATTTTGCCTAAAGGAATGGCTTTTGCGGAAATTAATAAGCCACTCAAGAAGAAAGAGATCTCGCGCTTAATTAATACTTCTTTCCGCAAATGCGGCTTACGTGAGACGGTGATTTTTGCAGACCGGTTATTACAGTCTGGCTTCCGTTTGGCAACCAAAGCAGGTATCTCCATTGCAATTGATGACATGTTGATCCCTAGCTCTAAAGACGGAATCATCAACGAAGCTGCAGGCAAGGTTAAGGAGTATGACAAGCAATTTATGTCAGGCCTCGTAACTAACCAAGAGCGCTATAACAACGTTGTTGATATTTGGGGTGCTGCTGGCGATCAAGTTGGTAAGGCCATGATGGATGAACTTTCACACGTTGATGTAACCGATCGTAATGGCAAGACTGTTCGTCAAGAGTCTTTCAATTCCATTTATATGATGGCCGATTCAGGCGCGCGTGGTTCTGCTGCACAGATCCGTCAGTTAGCTGGCATGCGTGGTTTGATGGCAAAGCCTGATGGCTCGATCATTGAGACCCCCATTACAGCAAACTTCCGAGAGGGCTTGAATGTATTGCAATACTTCATTTCAACCCACGGTGCACGAAAAGGTCTTGCTGATACAGCTTTGAAGACCGCTAACTCGGGTTATCTGACTCGTCGTTTATGCGATGTCACACAAGATCTAGTGGTCATTGAAGACGACTGCGGCGCAACTTCTGGTGTCACGATGAAGGCTCTAGTCGAGGGTGGAGAAATTATCGAAGCATTGCGCGATCGCATCTTAGGTCGAGTTTGCATCGGTGACATCCTTCACCCAGATACACAAGATGTAATTATTCCGCACGACACTTTACTCGAAGAAGATCATGTAGATCAGATTGTAGACCTTGGTATTGATGAAGTGAAGGTTCGCACTGTACTAACTTGTGAGACGCGCTATGGTCTCTGTGCGAAGTGCTACGGACGTGATCTTGGTCGCGGCGGCTTGGTCAACGTGGGCGAGGCAGTTGGCGTCATTGCTGCTCAATCTATCGGTGAGCCAGGCACTCAGTTGACCATGCGCACTTTCCACATTGGTGGTGCAGCATCCCGTGCATTGGTGGCAAGTAATGTGGAAGTTAAATCAACAGGCGCATTAAAGTTCTCTTCGACTATGCGTATTGTTACCAATGCAAAGGGCGAACAAGTTGTGATCTCGCGCTCGGGTGAGGCTTTGGTCTTAGACGATAACGGCCGTGAGCGTGAGCGTCATAAGATACCCTACGGCGCAACCTTGACCGTTAAAGAAGGCGCTAATGTAAAAGCGGGTAATAGTATTGCGACCTGGGATCCATTGACACGCCCCATTATTTCGGAGTTTGCAGGAATTGCACGCTTTGAAAACGTTGAAGAGGGTGTGACTGTTGCAAAACAGGTTGATGAGGTTACTGGCTTATCTACTTTAGTTGTGATCGATGGTAAACGTCGCTCGGCAGCTAGCAAGGGCTTGCGCCCAGTCATTCAGCTGTTAGATGCTCAAGGTAATCATATTAAGATTACTGGTACCGAGCACCCAGTTACCATTGGTCTTCAGGTCGGCGCTTTAATTACGGTTAAAGATGGTCAGAAGATTGAGGTGGGCGAGGTCTTAGCACGTATTCCGATTGAGTCGCAGAAGACCCGCGATATCACTGGTGGTTTGCCACGCGTAGCTGAACTCTTCGAAGCCCGATCACCAAAAGATGCCGCTATTTTGGCGAAGGTTACCGGAACGGTTTCATTTGGTAAAGAAACCAAGGGTAAGCAACGTTTAGTGATTACCGATATGGATGGTGAGAGTAGCGAGTTCTTGATTCCAAAAGAGAAGCAAGTGTTGGTTCACGATGGCCAGGTCGTCAATAAAGGTGAAATGATTGTTGAGGGCCCTGCTGATCCGCATGATATTTTGACTCTCAAGGGTATTGAAGAGTTAGCGATTTACATCGTGGATGAAGTTCAAGACGTTTATCGTCTACAGGGCGTGAAGATCAACGACAAACATATTGAGGTCATCGTGCGTCAGATGCTTCGTCGTGTTCAGATCACCAACCCTGGCGATGCTAACTTTATTACAGGCGAGCAAGTTGAGCGTTCGAAGTTGTATGACGAGAACGATCGCGTGATTGCTGAAGGCAAGACTCCTGCTCAATTTGACAACGTGCTTCTAGGCATTACTAAGGCGTCCCTGTCAACGGATAGCTTTATCTCAGCAGCTTCTTTCCAAGAGACTACCCGAGTCCTGACCGAGGCCGCCATTATGGGCAAGGTTGATACTTTGAGAGGTCTCAAAGAGAACGTCATTATTGGTCGTTTGATTCCTGCTGGAACGGGCTTGGCTTATCGCCGTGCTAGAAAGGTGCGAGAGCAGTTTGAGCGTGATCGCGCCCAAATGATTGCCGCTGAGGAGGCATTGGCTTTAGAGGCTGGCGCCGTTGCAGAGGCGCAAGAAGCAGCTTCCGAAGGTGGTGCTGAGCAGGTTTAAGTGGGTGTCAGTAACTTGGCAATTTGGCCAGTTTTTTCCTGAAGGTTGACGGAAAAGGCTGGCCAAGCTAGAATGCTGAGTTCTACTGATTTGTAAGAAAATCAATTACTTAGGTTGATGAAAGTAAGATAATCTAAATCATTGATTTTTATAGATAAAAAGCAATAAGCGAGTAAATTTATGCCAACAATTAATCAGCTGCTGCGCAATCCGCGTTCGCGCCTTGTCGTTAAGAGCAAGAGCCCCGCGTTGCAAAATAGCCCCCAACGCCGTGGCGTTTGCACCCGCGTGTATACAACTACGCCTAAAAAGCCAAACTCAGCTTTGCGTAAGGTGGCCAAGGTCCGCTTAACCAACGGGTTTGAAGTTATTTCCTATATTGGTGGTGAGGGTCATAACCTTCAGGAGCACTCGGTTGTATTGATCCGTGGTGGCCGTGTAAAAGACTTGCCAGGTGTTCGTTATCACATCGTACGTGGATCATTGGATTTACAGGGCGTTAAAGATCGTAAGCAATCCCGCTCTAAGTATGGTGCAAAGCGCGCCAAGAAAGCGTAAATAGTTTAGAAGGACGTATTAAAGGCCATATTGGCAAGTAAGTGGTTACTTCGCTTTGCTAGCAAAGTAGTTAAGTAACTGAGGGGAATGTTCCCTAACTGAATAAATAGGAGTAGTTATGCCGCGTCGTCGCGAAGTTCCCAAACGGGAGATCCTTCCTGACCCAAAGTTTGGGAATGTGGAAGTTGCCAAGTTCATGAACGTTCTTATGCTTGACGGAAAAAAATCCGTCGCTGAGCGAATTGTTTATGGCGCTTTTGAGCATATTGAGAAAAAAGCTAATAAAGAGCCCTTAGAGATTTTCTCAACCGCTATGGGGAATGTGAAGCCTATGGTTGAGGTAAAGAGCCGTCGTGTTGGCGGTGCCAACTATCAGGTTCCAGTCGAAGTTCGCCCTTCCCGTCGGATTGCCTTGGCAATGCGTTGGTTAAGAGAAGCAGCTAAAAAGCGCGGCGAGAAGTCGATGGCGCAACGTTTGGCTAATGAATTATTAGAAGCTGCCGAAGGACGTGGCGGCGCAATGAAGAAGCGCGAGGAAGTTCACCGTATGGCTGAAGCCAACAAGGCCTTCTCCCATTTCCGTTTCTAACGCTCTAACGAAAGAGAATATAAAGTGGCACGTAAAACCCCTATTGAGCTCTATCGCAATATTGGTATCTCAGCACATATTGACGCTGGTAAGACCACAACGACCGAGCGCGTTCTGTTTTATACCGGCGTAAATCATAAAATCGGTGAGGTCCATGATGGCGCAGCCACTATGGATTGGATGGAGCAAGAGCAAGAGCGCGGCATCACAATTACCTCTGCAGCAACAACGGCATTCTGGAAAGGGATGGCCGGTAACTATCCTGAGCATCGAATCAATATTATTGATACACCAGGACACGTTGACTTTACTATTGAAGTTGAACGATCAATGCGCGTACTAGATGGTGCATGCATGGTCTATTGTGCAGTCGGCGGCGTTCAGCCACAGTCGGAAACTGTTTGGCGCCAGGCTAATAAATATCGCGTTCCCCGCCTTGCTTTTGTAAACAAGATGGATCGAACTGGCGCAAACTTTTTTAAGGTCTATGACCAAATGAAGGCGCGCCTTAAAGCCAATCCTATTCCGATTCAGATTCCTATTGGCGCAGAAGAAAATTTCCAAGGCGTAGTTGATTTAGTTAAGATGAAATCCATTATTTGGGATGATGCTTCTCAAGGTACAAAATTTACGTATGGTGATATACCTGCTGAATTGAAAGAAACTGCAGAAGAATGGCGCGAGAAGATGCTCGAAGCTGCTGCTGAGAGTTCCGAAGAGATGATGGATAAATACCTTGGTGGAGAGGCTCTCTCTGAAGAAGATATTAAAAAAGCACTGCGCAATAGAACTATTGCTGGTGAAATTGTTCCTATGCTTTGCGGTAGCGCTTTTAAAAACAAAGGCGTTCAAGCGATGTTAGATGCGGTTGTCGATTTCTTGCCATCTCCGGTAGATATTCCTCCGGTTAAGGGTGAGAAGGAAGACGGCAGCGAAACTAGTCGCAAAGCCAGCGATGACGAAAAGTTTTCTGCTCTTGCTTTTAAGATCATGACTGACCCTTTTGTTGGGCAGCTCATCTTCTTCCGTGTTTATTCAGGCGTCATTAACTCTGGCGATACGATCTATAACCCAATTAAGGGAAAGAAAGAGCGTATTGGTCGTTTGTTGCAGATGCATGCAAACCAGCGTGAAGAGATTAAAGAAGTTCGTGCTGGCGATATCGCCGCTGCCGTTGGTTTGAAAGAAGCGACTACTGGCGAGACATTGTGTGACCCCGATAGCATTTTGATTCTGGAGCGCATGGTCTTCCCTGAGCCCGTTATTTCTCAGGCAGTAGAGCCAAAGACTAAGGCAGACCAAGAAAAAATGGGCTTGGCACTGAACCGTTTAGCCCAAGAAGATCCATCATTCCGAGTCAAGACCGATGAAGAGTCTGGTCAAACCATTAT
>DENG01000021.1:941-2568 GCA_002359975.1 Polynucleobacter sp. UBA2650 | reverse complement strand
GGATTTTTTATTCGTCGCAATATTACTGGTCTTGGTTATGCGGCTCGTATGTTTGCTCTTGTGCTATTCCGATCGGGATCTTTATTAAAGCGCCCCCGTTTAGTTTCAGATCAAGTCTTATTTGTGGGTAACTACTCTTTTGTCATTATTACGGTCTCCGGTTTATTTGTAGGCTTTGTTTTAGGCCTCCAGGGTTATTACACACTTACACGTTATGGCTCAGAACAGGCACTAGGCTTATTAGTTGCTTTATCCTTAACTCGAGAGTTAGGCCCGGTGATCACAGCTTTGTTGTTTGCTGGTCGAGCTGGAACTTCTTTAACTGCAGAAATTGGTTTAATGAAAGCAGGTGAGCAACTCTCTGCGATGGAGATGATGGCGGTTGACCCTTTGCGCCGCGTGATTGCTCCTCGCCTATGGGCCGGAATTATCTCTATGCCTATTTTGGCTACGATCTTTACCGCGGTCGGTGTTCTTGGCGGCTATTTAGTGGGTGTGCCACTAATTGGTGTTGATAGCGGCGCCTTTTGGTCGCAGATGCAAGGCGGTGTTGATTTGTTTGATGATATTGGCAATGGTTTTATTAAGAGCATTGTGTTTGGCTTTGCAGTGACCTTTATAGCTCTATATCAGGGCTATGAGGCTAAGCCAACCCCTGAGGGCGTATCACAGGCTACGACTCGAACGGTGGTGCTGTCATCTTTGGCGGTATTGGCTCTCGATTTTTTATTAACCGCCATGATGTTCTCAAACAATTGAGAGTGAATATAAAAATGAATGGTTTAAACAGTAATTATTCCATTCAGAATAAACTGAGGTTCTTATGAGAAAAAGTGCAATTGATGTCTGGGTCGGGTTTTTTGTCGCCATTGGCATGTTGGCCATGTTGTTCTTGGCCTTAAAGGTTGGCAATATGAGCGCCATCTCATTTGCGCCCACCTATACCGTATCTGCCCGCTTTGACAATATTGGTGGTCTAAAGCCTAGGGCCCCTGTTAAAAGTGCCGGAGTAGTTGTTGGGCGCATTGCGGATATCAAGTTTGATGACTCAACGTATCAAGCGACTGTGACGATGACCATTGATAAGGTATATAAGTTTCCGAAGGACTCCTCGGCCAAAATATTAACTTCGGGTTTACTAGGAGAGCAATACATTGGCCTAGAGGCTGGTGGAGATGAGCAAATGCTTGGTGAAGGTGGCAAGATCGCCCAAACTCAATCAGCTATTGTCTTGGAGAATTTAATTAGCCAGTTTTTGTATAACAAGGCTGCCGATAGCGGGCAAGATAAAGGCGATGGTGCCAAGGGTTCATCAAAGTAAAGATTAGACTTCTCTCTACCAAAATAACAACAACAATTCTGTGTCAAGTTTAAAACGTTTTTTTCTCCTCTTTATTTCTGCCTCGACGATTGGGTGCGCAAGCATTCCTGCTGGGAGCGAGCGTTCCCCGAGCGATCCTTGGGAATCCTTTAATCGCTCGGTCTTTGCCTTTAACGAAGGATTAGATGATTATTTACTAAAGCCCATTACGAAAGGCTATCGTTTTATTCTGCCAAAACCAGCACAACAGGGCATCGATAATTTCTTTGGTAACTATCGGGATATCTATACCTCAGCTAATAATCT
>DENG01000021.1:0-863 GCA_002359975.1 Polynucleobacter sp. UBA2650 | reverse complement strand
ATGGCTACTCCAGGCGGACTGGAAAAAAATAAGGCTGATTTTGGACAAACCTTTGGTGTGTGGGGCATTCCATCGGGCCCGTATGTAGTCTTACCAGTCTTTGGGCCTAGCTCGGTGCGCGACACTTTTGGAACTGCTGCCGATTTGGAGACCGACTATTTATTCCGGCTTTTGCCCGATGTTGCCTTACGTAATAGCTTGACCGCTTTGCGGGTTGTGAATGCTCGTAATACATATTTTGAGGCTGGGGACTTATTAGAGGGTGCGGCGATTGATAAGTACACCTTTACACGCGATGCCTATATTCAAAGGCGCCAATATCAGATTGACCAGGCCAAAGAGGGCAAGGAGCCACCCATGCCTGTCTATGAAAACCAATATCAGTAAGAAAAGCTTAGAAACGACTAAAATCTAGCTTTACTCAATTTAGTATCGATCACTGTGAATAAACTCTTCCTATCCATTCTTGTAAGCACTATGTCCTTCTTTGTTGGACAAGCCTATGCACAATCTGCGCCCGACTCCAATACCCCAGATGGATTAATTAAGATCATCGTCGCAGATGTAATTACCTCCATAAAATCCGATCCAGAGATTCAGAAGGGAAATATTCCACGAGTGGTAGATTTGGTTGAGAAGAAAATTGTGCCCCATACCGATATGCGACGCACCACACAGTTGGCGATGGGCAAAAATTGGAGCAAAGCTAGTCCAGAGCAACAGAATCAGCTCATCATGGAGTTCAAGAATTTATTAATTCGGACCTACTCGGGAGCGCTTAGTCAGCTTCGTGATCAGACTGTGCAATATAAACCCCTACGCGCCGCTCCTGGCGATACGGATGTGATTGTACGAACAGTAGT
>DENG01000037.1:2537-4421 GCA_002359975.1 Polynucleobacter sp. UBA2650 | reverse complement strand
GGCACTGCCTTTTGTCGAGTGATTGGGACAATAGCCCTTACTCGATAACCATGCTGTCCCTGCTCAATATCAATTTCATCTAAGAATGTAATGCCATTCTTCTTAAATGCCTCAGCCACTATCTCTGAGCTGGGCGCTGGAAAATACCCCTTAGGCTTAGGCTCAGTGCTTAGGATCAATGTGCGCTGCAGATTAAAGAGGCTCACCTCTTGTATCCCAAACTGATTGCGGATTTTGATGACCATACTGCCAACCTGCTCTGAAGTTGTCCCCGCGGGAACCTGCACAATCTGCTCAGCAATAAACTTGCCCTCTGACAATATCTCCTCTTGAGCGATTCTTAAGGTGACCCGACCCAGCTCCAGCCCTGAGTTGAGGGCCGACTCAACCTTGACATCAAACCAGGTCTCGATACTTTTGGAGACGAATTGCCAAGACACGCTATACAAAATGATTCCGGGTACCACTCCGACTAAAGCAAAGATCATGGCTAATTTAGCAATCAAGCGAGTACCAAAGCGCCCCTTCCGCCAACGAATACTGATCACCACTACCAATACAACAATGGATAGCAATAATAGGCCGCCGACAACAATATTGGCAGCATATAGCCAAATGAAGTAGCCATCAAAAAATTCTGTGTTCGAGGTTGCGGTAGACAGAAGGAGTAAAAGCACCAAGGCAATCAGGCCAGCAAATACGGTCAGTACTGGCAATGCTCTGCGCTTAATCAGATCTTTGCTGGTGAGGGTCGCAAGAATATCCACTATTTCCGTCCCACAACATTACCCATCGTGGCATTAAATGGGAATCGTAGCCACTCACCCGAGAGTGACCAGTCTTTGCTATTGAGGGCATCAACCTGAAAAGGTTTTGGAAGTTTGCCCAAGTCCAAGGTGAGACGCACTGCTGCCTCATATTGTTTGGTGGGACTAATTGCGGCAGCTTCAATGACGCTCCACCCACCCACCGTTCCAGTTACTCGCAACGCTTCGGCTAGGCTTGCTGCACTAAATGTAAAGTCACCGACCGTGATGCGATATTGATTGATGAGCGGTTGATGCGATAAACGGATTTGGCGCTCTACTTTCACGGCCTTCTCATCAAACCAGTACCAACGTCCATGCGTAAGCTGAAACTCGGTCACAAAATGTAAGGTCACCCCTTTTTTTAGGGCGTTCTCAAGTCCCGCCGGCAGTGCGATCGAAAAATTTGCATTAAGCAACCAACCCGCATCGATCTTCTCTAGCTCCGCCTGCTTAACCACAATACCCTGTGAATGAGCAAGCGAGCCCATACAGATAGCAAGGGCAAAAATGAGGCTTAAGCTAATTTTGCGTAGTAAACCCATCATTCCTTATTACTTTATTCCTTGTTCTTGCTTAGCAAGCCGAAGAAGAATCCATCATGGTCTTGGTCGGACAGTAATTGCCCGGGGGACTCTAATCGTAAAGCATTCGGGTGCTGAGATAAAAACCACGCTATTTGCTCTTCTCCCTCTTCTGGAAATACGGAGCAGGTCACATATAAAAGAGAGCCGCCGGGCTTTAGCATACGCCAAGCGTTCTCTAGGATTGCCCGTTGGGTCTTAACAAACGCGGCGATATCCTCTTTGCGTCTCAAGAAGACAATGTCCGGATGGCGCCTCACAATCCCAGAGGCCGAACAGGGTACATCGCACAGTATTTTGTCAAAAAACTGTCCATCCCACCAGTCTTGCCGACTAGCGCTTCCTTGTTTTAAGGCAATGCATTTTTTTGGCAAACTAAGCCGCTCAAGAGCGCCCTCAACCTTTTTAAGGCGCTCGGCATCAATCTCCAAGGCAAGCAATTGATATTGGTTTGAACCCATGTGCTCTGCTATATGTGCGGTCTTACCACCAGG
>DENG01000037.1:269-2509 GCA_002359975.1 Polynucleobacter sp. UBA2650 | reverse complement strand
AGCTGGGCTCCCGCATCTTGAACAGAAACGAGCCCCTCATCAAATCCGGGTATCTGCGATACCGGAATCGGCTCTTGAATCACTATCGCAGTATCAAGTGCTATGCCACTCAAATGCTCAATGCGTCTGTATGAAATTTCTTTTGATTCTAATAAAGCGTAATAGTCGATAAGGCTGATCTTATTAGTATTGATCCGAAGCACTAGAGGGGGTCTCTTGCCTTGCTCTATACAAATGCCCTGCCATTCTTTTGGATAAGCGGCTTGTAATTGCTCAAGCCACCATCTTGGGAAAGCAATACCAAACCCTTGGCCGACAAGATCTTCATCTTTGCTTGAAACAGCTATTTTGCGCAAGACCGCATTTATCAGTCCTTGCGCAAACTGGGTCTTTGGCGAGCTACCTGCCGCCTTCACTGCCTCGTTCACTATTGTGTGTGCCGGATAACGATTTTGCATGTCTCCGCGCTCTTGGCCAAGAATAAGAGTACACGACACGCTCAAGAGTAGATCAACTTCTTTGCTGGGTTTTTTGGGGACCAGTCTCTGAATGCGTTTTTGCGCATGCGCCCAAGAACGTAAGGCCGCAAAGGTAACAGACTGTATCGCTGGTCGCAATTTAGGATCGAGGGTGTCAAGAACCTGGCTTAATGAGCGCCCCTCATAAATAATTTGCTCGATGGCGTTAGCCGAGCCAAGCAGTACCTGGGCAAGCGCGGCACCGTGGGTTGCCGCGCCTACACCCTTTATCCGTTTATCCAGGATAACTTCCTGTTCGCGCCATTTCCATTAAGCGCGCCACACGATCTGCCGTTGCGGGATGAGTTGAAAAAAGCTGCGATAGTCCGGAAGCCGTCAGTGGATTCATGATCATCATTTGCGCCGTTTCTGGATGATGCTCAACCGCATCAAATGGTATGCCGCTCGCATAGCGATGTATTTTGTCAAGCGCCGAGGCAAGGGCCTCAGGATCTTGTGCGATCTCTGCGCCTCCCCGATCAGCTTCATACTCGCGCGCGCGCGAGATACTCATCTGAATTAAGCCTGCCGCCATTGGCGCAAGAATTGCGACCAAGATACCCGCAATTGGATTCCCAGAACGTCCGTCCGAGCCTCGGCTACCAAACAACATAGCCATATTGGCAAGCGCAGAGATTGCACCGGCCATCGTTGCTGCAATCGTAGAGATTAAAATGTCGCGGTGCTTCACGTGGGCTAATTCGTGGGCCATCACGCCACGCAACTCGCGATTCGATAAGATGCGGAGAATTCCAGTGGTTGCTGCTACGGCTGCATGCTCCGGATTGCGCCCCGTTGCAAAGGCATTTGGTGAGTCTTCATTAATTAAGTAAACCTTGGGCATCGGCAGCTCCGCTTTGGCTGCCAACTCCTTCACAAGCTCATAAAACTGCGGTGCGGAGTTCTGGTCTACCTCTTGTGCATTAGTCATCCGCAAGACCATCTTGTCTGAGAACCAATAACTAAAGAAGTTCATAGCAAGCGCAAACAACAAAGCCAAGACCATGCCTTCATGACCGCCCAACATTCCACCAATCACAATAAACAGGGCTGTGATCGCCGCCATCAAAATTGCGGTTTTCATAAGATTAAACATATATCCCCTTTTTTCTCTATTGATGAAGGTGAGCACAGCCCATCATCTATATTCCTAATCGCTCATCTTATGGGATTCACTCAAAAACTGCTTAAGCGGGTTTGTAGCATTAGCTAAAAACCATGTTCGCGCTGGTATCTTTTTACCACCGGGCTTTTGCAGCTCTAGGATCTCAAGACACTGATCTTTGCACTGAACCCAAAAACCTTCGGCGCTTTGGCCAACAATAGATCCTGGTAGCTTCTGTGCTTTATTTGCATCTTGCTGCTGGGGTTTGGGTAAGCGAACCCTCCAAATCTTAATCAACTCTCCGTCAAGTTGTGTGCTTGCCACCGGAAAAGGATTAAAGGCGCGCACCTTGCGATCAATCTCTTGGGCTGTTTTATGCCAATCAATTAAAGCCTCTGCCTTCAAAATCTTATTGGCATAACTAAGTCCTTCCTTGCTTTGTGGCAAAAGATGAATGTCGCCTGAAGCAATTCTGCTTAATGCTTCTACCATTAAGTCGCCACCCAGCTTAGCCAAGCGATCGTGCAAAGATTGACTAGTTTCCTCAGGGCCGATCTCAAGCTCTTTACTAATTAATACTGGCCCGGTATCAAGTCCTGCATCCATCTTCATAATAG
>DENG01000037.1:0-186 GCA_002359975.1 Polynucleobacter sp. UBA2650 | reverse complement strand
CGTTCAGCTGCTTGTAAAACCTCGCTAGGCAAAATCAGTCCATATGCAACCACTACCATCACATCAAACTGTATTTGCATCAGCTGCGCAAGCGTTTCTTTTGCATCCTGCTGTATCTCAGGTTATGAATGAGCTTTTGTCTTTGTCTGCGATGGCGCTCCGGTGCGCGGTGAGTTTGTGTCTTTG
>DENG01000113.1:3929-4823 GCA_002359975.1 Polynucleobacter sp. UBA2650 | reverse complement strand
GCATCAATTAGAGCTGACACAAACCTGCCATCAAGCTGTCATGTTAGGATTGTATAAAGATAAAGAAACTCCCTTCGTGTTGAATTCTCCGCCCTTCTAGGGCGGTTTTTTTATAGAGCTAAGTTTCGATCGATTTGATTACATGGTGTATCGCCGTAGCTACAGAAAATACAGCAATCGTTTTTATTGGCTTGATAGGGTCGAAGGCACGATGGGCATTGATGAAATTGGTATGGATACGCCGAATGAATTTCAACACATTCACGAACAAAACAATGTGGGCAGGTTAAGGTTGATTGTTGAATTAACATAATCCCATTCTGAATGGATAATATTTCACTGTGATGAATCCCATTAAGACTCTCCTGCGGCAGATAGTAGTAGCTTCTCTGTGCTGCATGATTCCACTCTGGGCGCACGCATTTCGGTTTATCGCTCTGGGTGATATGCCCTATCGCGATGGGGACGAGATCCGGTTTGAGCAATTAATCCAATCGATTAATCGGTCACAGCCAACATTGAGCATTTTTGTGGGTGACACCAAAAATGGTAGTTCGCCCTGCTCCAATGAATATTTACAGAAAATTCATCGGTTATTTAATACCTTTAATCAGCCATTGGTCTATACACCCGGTGATAATGAATGGACTGATTGTCATCGCCCCAGTGCTGGAGCATTTGAACCAAGCGAGCGACTGCAATTTATTCGTCAACTCTATTTTTCCGATACCAAGAGTCTTGGCAAAAACCCGATTCGCTTAAATCGTCAGGCGGACATTCATCCAAGGTTTAAAGAGTTTGTTGAGAATGCCTACTGGTTCCACGAGTCCACGCTATTTGTCACGGTCCACGTTGTTGGTTCAAACAATAACTTTAGTCAGTTCACAGAATATA
>DENG01000113.1:2998-3837 GCA_002359975.1 Polynucleobacter sp. UBA2650 | reverse complement strand
GGCTTACGCGATACGATTGCTCTACTGAATCAAAAACTGGCGGACTTTGCCAAACCTGCTCTTGTTATTCATGGCGACAGTCATCGCTTAATCATTGATCAACCCTTTAGCGATCCAATTAGTAAGCGTACTCTTGATCGAGCTTACCGTTTGCAAGTCATGGGGGATCAACAAATTGAAGCGGTCGAAATTACTGTAGATAAAACAAAACAAAGCCCCTTTTCATTTCGACCCTTCCTCATTCAACCCTAATTAGCTACCAACCGGTTTGCCATCCTCCCGCCAAATCGCAATGGTTGCAGATCGGGGTCTGGAAAACAGTTTGCGATCAGGCCAATCACTGAAGGCTTTTGGCTTATCCGGATTACTACGCTCGCTCGGACTCTCACCAGGATGCTGAATGTTGACAAACATGGTTTTGTAATCAGGTGTTAAGTCAACACCGGTCACTTCGCAACCATTGGGTCCAATTAAAAAGCGTCTAAATTCTCTACTAACTGGATCTGCGGCAAACATCATGTTGTTCGTAATGCGTGAATACGCGCCTTTACCCAAAGCTCCTGAAGAAATATCCGTTTGAGTCCATAAAATCCCACGCTGGTCAAACCACAACCCGTCAGGTGATCCATAGACATCCCCCCGAATATTCCCTTTCTGATTTGGATCGGTATTGTCTGGGTCTCCCGCCAAGACAAAAATCTCCCAATCAAAACGATCGCTTGCGGCATCTTGGCCTCGCGGTTTCCAGCGAACAATATGTCCCATCAGGTTATCAACACGCGGGTTGGCAGCATTTACGGGGAACTCTTTACCCCGTTGATTATTGTTGGTCAGCGCCA
>DENG01000113.1:2371-2929 GCA_002359975.1 Polynucleobacter sp. UBA2650 | reverse complement strand
GTAATCAGCCGCTAAGCGCGCTTCGATGAGCACATACGCTTGATCTGGAAAGCCATTTTCTTTACTCAAGCCATTTTGACCATGGACCAAGGGGATCCACCGACCTTCACCACTATCCGCAAACTGAGCAACGAAAAGTGTGCCCTCATCTAAGAGCGTCCTATTGTGTTCTGGTTGATTTGGTTTGTAAGGAAATTTACTCACATAACGATAAACATATTCACCGCGTTGATCATCGCCCATGTAGACCACTACACGTCCATCTTTTGCCAAGGTGACTTGAGCACCCTCATGCTTAAACCGTCCTAATGCGGTTCGTTTAATGGGAGCCTGATCAGGATCGCGTGGATCAATTTCAACGACCCAACCAAAGCGATTCGGCTCATTGGGTGTAAGGTCAGTATTAAAGCGCTCATCAAACTCCTCCCAGCGATAACCAAACCCCTTTGCATTAATACCAATCCGCTGCTCTTCCTTGCTAGCCTTCCCCTTCTTGACAAAATAACCATTTATATTTTCTTCACAGGTCAAGTAAGTGCCCCATGGGGTAACTCCATT
>DENG01000113.1:685-2297 GCA_002359975.1 Polynucleobacter sp. UBA2650 | reverse complement strand
CGTCTTGTATTTGGGCCAGATACTACTTGCCAAGCACCACTGCTCTCGCGCTGAATATGGGCAACTGTGACTCCGTGTGCTGCCTGACTCTTGCGCACCTTATCAGCGTTCCAGGTTTTCATGCCATCAGGATGCAGAAGACCATCATCAGTGTATTCGTGATTAACAACCCAAAGACCCTTTGTGGATGAACCACGCTCTGGGAAAAATGCGCAGCCATCGTGGTGCATGCCAAACTGCTTGGCTTGTTGCTCTGGCGTATTTATCACATCATACGAAATAACTGGAAACTTACCATTAATGGGATCGCCCCATGCAGCAACTATTGCCCATCGATAACCTTTGGGCACAACTATGCTGTCAGTTGCCATGCTAAGCGGGACAGAATCGAAGGTAAACGGTTTTGCTCCACCCCAAATCGATTTAGTACTTTGCGCCATGCCAAGACCAGGGCTCATTACAGCCAAGAGTGCTGCGCTTGACTTTAGAAAAAAGCGTCGGTCCGTTTTGGTTTCGAGGGTATTTTGGGGATCAAAAAGAGTATTAACGATGGGATTATCAAATTCGTTCATGGTGTACCAATTGATTAGTGATTAATAAATTTCAGGAACATACATTTCGCGGGGGACAGGACCGCGAATATAGTCTGGGTTATGAACCCGTTCAGGTAGCGTAATGTGGGGATGCTCAATCTCCCCATACGGAATCTGAGCAAGTAAATGATGAATACAGTTTAAGCGAGCACGCTTTTTATCATTCGCTGCAACGACCCACCAAGGGGCTCCAGAAATATGTGTTTTTTCAAGCATCATTTCTTTTGCTTTGGTGTACTGCTCCCAACGTCGGCGAGACTCTAAATCCATCGGACTTAATTTCCATTGCTTAAGAGGATCATTGATACGTTGTGTAAAGCGGTTGTATTGCTCCTCATCCGAAATCGAGAACCAATACTTGATTAGAATCACCCCTGAGCGAATAATCATTTTTTCAAACTCTGGGACAGTTTGCAAGAATTCCTGATACTCATCATCGCTACAAAAGCCCATCACTCGCTCCACACCTGCTCGGTTATACCAACTGCGATCGAATAATACGATTTCGCCAGCAGCTGGTAAATGCGCAATATAGCGTTGAAAATACCACTGGGTCTTCTCTCGCTCTGATGGAGCTGATAGGGCAACTACTCGGCATACGCGGGGGTTTAATCGTTGTGTAATGCGTTTAATAGCGCCGCCCTTTCCAGCAGAGTCGCGACCCTCAAATAAAACAACAACTTTTAACTTATGATGAACCACCCAATCTTGTAACTTAATCAACTCTTTCTGAAGACGAAAAAGTTCTTTGAAATAAAACTGACGATTAATTGCTGTTAATGAACTTGAGTCATCCCCCAAGCGCTGATCATCAAGCTCAAGCTCTAATTCCTCATCGAGGTCATCCAAAATCTCATCTTGGGCTCTTTTGTACCATTGTGATAGATCATCTTGATTCTGATTCATTGAAAGCTCCTTTGCACTAAGTAAATTACAAGAAGCCCATGACGTAAATGTGACACTTTAATTACCTGACATAAAACTGACATAGTGATGTCATGACCGTTGGCCACAATACA
>DENG01000113.1:256-648 GCA_002359975.1 Polynucleobacter sp. UBA2650 | reverse complement strand
ATTGGTCAAGTAATTTTTGGAGATATTGATATGGCAATCAACCCCAATGATCAAATAAAGGAATTAGAGGAGCGGTTCCAACACTATGATATTGATAATCATGAGAAAGACCGCCTAATCTGGCAATACTTAGTTAATCGTAAAAATAGGCGCGATAATGACCCAAAGCAAAATGAGATCGATACGGACTGGGGCAATTAATGTGTGTTCACTTGCCCTGCAATCGCCTCAGCAGTTTGCTGCGCTAGGTTTGCCTCGTTGGCCTCTACCATCACTCGTAGCACCGGCTCCGTCCCCGATGCCCGAATTAATACCCTACCCTTACCAACCAGGCTTTGTTCTGCCTTAGTGATTGCAGTGTTGAGATTAAGGTCATTCTGCCAGTTGTAATC
>DENG01000113.1:0-225 GCA_002359975.1 Polynucleobacter sp. UBA2650 | reverse complement strand
CTTCTGTTTTTCTTGCATCGCTGCGAGCACTTGTAAAGCAGCGATGGTGCCATCTCCCGTACTGTGCTGATCTAAGCACAGTAGATGACCAGATCCCTCCCCGCCAATTATCCATTGCTTGTTCTGTAATAGCTCTAGAACATAGCGATCGCCTACTTTGGCCCGTTCAAAGCCAAGACCGAGGCTCTTAATGGCATTCTCGATTGCTAAATTGGTCATGAGTGT
>DENG01000046.1 GCA_002359975.1 Polynucleobacter sp. UBA2650 | reverse complement strand
GTAAATATCTCTGCCAAGCAATGGGAACGGAAGAGAAGTTTGGTAAGTTTTCAGATTATGCGGCTGCTCGCCATGGATGTGGGGCAAAAGGCGATCGTGGGGGGATTTTAAATAAGATTAATCAGGATCCGCGGTTTAAAGATATGTTAGTCGGAGAATTTAACCTGGCGTGGAAAGCCATTCAAACCAACGCGTTTTTAAGTACGGATCAAGAACTCGCGCAACTCTTTTTAACCTTGGTGGGCTCGATTATTGCTCGCCAAAGTGAGGAGTCTTTTGAAATTTTAACTCTTCCTGGGCATGCAGACCGCGATGATGTCTTAAATGGTCTCTTGAATGGAGGGAATACACCGATTTATCGATGTGACGATGGAAAATGTCTACGCCCCGTCATGCAGCACATCAATCTGCCGGAATCGCATGCCTTGTTCAAAAAGACCCATTTTATCTTGGAAAGCCTAATTGAAAAGATCTACGCTGATACTGAGCCGACGCCCGAAGAGAAAGACTTTCTCAATTCGACACGGTTACCCGTCTATAAGATGCTCAATGTCAGCACGGCGTTTCGTAAAGGCTATGCACCCATAGATGTGCATCAATACGCGGAGCTGATTGCTCTTGATATCCTCTATAAATACGTCATTGAAGTGATTGATATTGTTCATGACAGTGTGGCCCAGCTGAAATCGATTCAGGTTGATGATGCGCATATGGATCGCTTCTTAAACCAACTACGGCATGCCAGAGAGCGCATTACTCAAAAACGTCAATCCGCCTATCAACAAATGGACAGTCACTTATCGATGATCCAATCGACCCAAGTCATTGAGAAGCAGTTGCACGTGATGATGGGCAATGTGGCTAACGACTATAACTGGATGTAAGGAAGAGGAGATAACAATGGAATATGATATCTACACCTTCGGTAATGGAGAAATTCTTCAAGGCGTCTTTAACTCGATTGCGGCTTGTCTGAATGGGCATACCGGCACTCTTTATGAACCTCTTAAACGCATTGGCATGATTTTAGGGGTGTTTTGGGCAGCTCTTTATGCGGTGTATGGGGACATGATGAAACCGTTGACCCATTGGATCATTCCGATGTCAGTTATTACGACTTTATTATTTGCACCGCAAGCTAGTGTCTGGATTCATGATCCGGTCACGAAATTCCATCAAAAAGTTGATCATATTCCCTATGGTCTTGCGGCTTTTGCTGGATACATCAGCAAATTCGGCAATATCATTACCGAGCAAGTGGAAAAGGTCTTTACCCTTCCCGATGATCTTAAGTATCAACAGTCAGGTTCTTTGTTTGCCGGTAATATCATCCAACAAGCCAAATCCTTCCATATTACCAATGAAGACCTAGCAGAAAACATGCGCGGGTTTGTGGGGCAATGTATTCTCTATGATGCGATGTTAGGGCGTAAGTACACGGTTGAAGATCTCAGACATAGTGATGATATTTGGGGGTTGGTGTCTACCAATGCTTCACCAGTGCGCTCCTTTTTATGGAGAGAGCCACGCCAAGTAGGCACCATGGCAGGAAGGCCGGAGATTATTACGTGCCGGGAAGGGGTAGCACGGTTTAATCGTTTATGGGGACAAGAATTAGATCGAGGCGCTACGATCTTTGGCAAAAAGATCTTTGGTAATCATGCCTTGATTAATAGCAAGGCTGAACTGCTTAAATACTTGCCGATAAGTTACGGGGCACTAGGCAATATGGCGAAATCAGCCCAAGAGATTATCCAACAGCAAATGATGATCTACAGTATCGTCGATGGAATTGAAGCCAATGGTGCTGCCGTGGGTAATGCGCAGAACTTTGCTGCACGCAGGGCCTACTTACAACAGCGCTCGACCTATGAGACCTTGGGAGCAATGGCTGGAGAAACGCTGCCGACGATGAAAGCGGTCTTAGAAGCGATTGCCTATGCTTGTTTCTTATTTATTATCCCAATGGCGCTTCTGCCGTTTGGTTATCGCTTTTTGTTGAGCTGGGCACAAATTCTCCTCTGGTTGCAAATGTGGGCGCCGCTGTATGCGATTTTGAACTACATCATGACGATGGCAGCACGTTCAAAGACGTTATCCCTTCTTTCATTATCAAACGAAGCGGGTGTAACCATTGCAAGTTCCGTGGGTCTTACAAATCTCAATGCGGACATAGCTTCCATGGCTGGGTATTTAGCGATGAGTATCCCTTTCCTATGTATCGCCATTGTCAAAGGGGTAGGAAGCTTTGTACACATGGCCTCCCACTTAGGCAACGTCAGTCAGGGTGCTGCTAGTATGGCGGCCTCAGAAATCACCTCCGGGAATTTAAGTTTTGGCAATGTCTCGGAAGGGAATGTGCAGATTTCGAATAGCTCCATGTTGCAGCTCTCTAACGCTGCTGCGTACAAAGCGCATTCTTTCTCTATGCAAGATGGACGTGTAGAGATGACGACGATGGCGGACGGATCGCAGATTTCTAATATTGGTACCTCGAATCTGCCGATTAGTCTTAACGTGGCGGAATCGCAAAGTAATCAACTCTCGGAGATGGCAGGAAAAAGCTACCAAAACGCCATGAATTTAAGCGAAAGCTCCTCACAACAGCTTAGCAGCAGTGCGCGTTCCGCCGTGAACTTAAGTGATACTTTGTCTAAGCTTGAGAGCTCAGGTGATACCGCTAGTCATGGTATCAACGTGGAACAAAGTCAAGCTATTCATCATGGAGCGAATCT
>DENG01000008.1:4298-4467 GCA_002359975.1 Polynucleobacter sp. UBA2650 | reverse complement strand
AGGCTGAGGAAGCTATAAATCTATTATTGGATTCAATTAAAGCGAGCGTCGCAAAAGGAAATACCGTTCAGCTTATTGGGTTTGGTAGCTTTTCCTTGGGTTCGCGCGCGGCGCGTATGGGCAGAAATCCAAAAACTGGAGAGGCAATTAAGATTGCAGCATCCAAAAC
>DENG01000008.1:2828-4227 GCA_002359975.1 Polynucleobacter sp. UBA2650 | reverse complement strand
GGCTGACGTTTGATTAAAAAAACCCCTGCCTAGAGGGGTTTTAATGGGGCTATTAAAGAACCGACTACGGTAACTTGAGTGTTGATGCAGCTGACTTTCTAAATCAGCTTAAGTAAAGATATATTGCTGATTTATCTGAAGGAAATTTCCTACAAATGGGGGTTTGCCTTGGATCTCTGTGAAATCCTGGGCTAATAAAGGCTTATTTAGGAAAAGCTCTTGAAAATCTTGAGATAAGACCTATATAATCAGCACTCGCTACACAAGAGTGCTAATAATGATTAATGCTTATGACTTAATACGAAATAAACATATAAATCATGATCTTAGCCATTTGTGCAGGGATTATAAACCATGCATTTAGGTCAATTTAATTAGTTAACACTTACTAACATAGGAGAAGGAATGAATCTGCGTCCTTTACACGATCGCGTCATTATTAAGCGTTTAGATCAAGAAACAAAAACTGCCTCTGGGATTGTTATTCCAGACAATGCTGCTGAAAAACCAGACCAAGGTCAGGTATTAGCAGTTGGACCCGGAAAGCGTGACGATAGCGGCAAGTTGAATGCCCCCGACGTCAAAGTTGGAGACCGCGTTCTCTTCGGAAAATATGCTGGTCAAACTGTAAAAGTCGACGGTGATGAGCTTCTCGTAATGCGCGAAGAAGACATCATGGCTGTTGTTCAGAAGTAATTTAGTCTCAAGAAAGGAATTTAATCATGGCAGCAAAAGACGTAGTGTTTGGCGATAACGCCCGCGTAAAAATGGTTGAGGGTGTAAATATCCTTGCAAACGCAGTAAAAGTAACTCTTGGACCTAAGGGCCGCAATGTTGTAATCGAGCGCTCATTTGGTGGTCCTACCATCACCAAGGACGGTGTTTCGGTAGCAAAAGAAATTGAATTAAAAGATAAGCTCCAGAACATGGGTGCGCAGATGGTTAAGGAAGTTGCATCGAAGACCGCTGACATTGCTGGTGATGGAACTACAACAGCTACCGTGTTAGCCCAATCGATTGTTCGTGAGGGAATGAAATACGTTGTTGCAGGCCACAATCCGATGGATCTCAAGCGCGGTATTGATAAGGCAGTAAGCGCAGCAATTGAAGAGCTTAAGAAGATTAGTAAGCCTTGCACCACCACTAAAGAAATTGCGCAAGTAGGATCAATCTCTGCCAATAGCGATGAAAGTATTGGTAAGCGGATTGCTGAAGCAATGGAAAAAGTTGGTAAAGAGGGCGTTATCACTGTAGAAGATGGCAAATCGTTGGAAGATGAGCTTGAGGTTGTAGAGGGAATGCAGTTTGATCGTGGATACCTCTCCCCTTACTTTATTAATCAACCAGAAAAACAAACAGCCGTTTTAGAAAGCCCATACATTCTTTTATTTGACAAGAA
>DENG01000008.1:0-2728 GCA_002359975.1 Polynucleobacter sp. UBA2650 | reverse complement strand
CGTCCACTGATGATCATTGCTGAAGATGTTGAGGGTGAGGCATTGGCTACTTTGGTCGTTAACAACATTCGCGGTATCTTAAAAACCTGTGCTGTGAAGGCGCCTGGTTTTGGTGATCGTCGTAAGGCTATGTTGGAAGACATCGCAATATTGACCGGTGGCCAAGTGATTGCCGAGGAAGTTGGTTTAACACTCGAGAAAACTACTCTTGAGCACCTTGGACAAGCCAAGCGCGTTGAGATTGGTAAGGAAAACACCATCATTATTGACGGTTCTGGTGACGGCAAATCGATCGAAGCGCGTGTTAAGAACATTCGTGTGCAAATTGAAGAAGCAACCAGCGACTATGACCGCGAGAAGTTACAAGAGCGTGTAGCCAAATTAGCTGGTGGTGTGGCAGTAATCCGCGTAGGCGCAGCAACTGAAGTTGAAATGAAAGAGAAAAAAGCGCGCGTGGATGATGCATTGCATGCAACTCGTGCAGCGGTTGAAGAGGGTATTGTGCCTGGCGGCGGCGTAGCTTTAATTCGTGCAAAGCAAGGCATTACTGGCCTCAAAGGCGACAACGCTGATCAAAATGCAGGAATTAGCATCGTATTGCGTGCAATGGAAGAGCCACTCCGAATCATCGTATCCAATGCAGGCGATGAGGCGAGCGTGGTGGTCAATGCGGTTGCAGCTGGAAAAGGCAACCATGGTTATAACGCAGCAACCGGTGAGTATGGCGATCTAGTAGCTCAAGGTGTTATTGATCCTACCAAGGTGACCAAGACCGCATTGGTAAATGCTGCTTCTGTCGCAGCACTCTTGCTAACAACTGACTGTGCTATCTCAGAGAGTCCAAAAGACGACTCTGCTGGCGGCGGTATGCCAGGTGGCATGGGTGGTATGGGCGGCATGGGTGGTATGGACGGAATGATGTAATACGCATTAGTCCAAAAACTAAGGGCAGCCTAGGCTGCCCTTTTTATTTGTTAGTATTTAAAGACCTTGATTTAGGTATTAAAAAACTCTCAATAGATAGAATATTCTTTAATATGAACAAAAGTCAATTTTTAGAGCAATTATCCAATGAGGGTTTTCCAACCCCCGTGAAAGTGGAGCGAGAGGCTAATAGTTCCCTTGATGTCCATGCTCATCCGTTTGAGGCAAAGGCATTAATCATTAGCGGGCAGATTGATATAACGGTTGATGGTATAAAAACAAGTTATCGAGCTGGAGATATGTTTCATCTTCGTAAAGATCAGGAGCACTCTGAATCGTATGGCCCAAACGGTGTTCAGTATTTAGCTGGACGTAAAGATTAATCTAATCAACTCCTGATACAAAATTAGAACGATACTATTTATACAGAACAAATTATCGATTTATATAACTCTGATATTGATAGACAGAAAGTAATAATCAAAAAGGTAAAAACTAAATTACATAGAAAAACATAGTAAAAGCTGTCCCTACACAGCAGTTTTTCTTTTTTACTCTACCTTACCAATTTTCTTAACAGCCTCTTCCATTTGTTTCGCATCTGCATCCCAATACGCTTTAAATTCAGGGGCATCTAGATACTGAATTGGACTACCAGCTGCATTAATAACTGACCGAACCTTTTCATCTGTCGATGCTACTTTCGCAGCTTCACGTAGTTTGTTGGTGATTGCATCGGAAGTGCCAGATGGAACAAACAATCCTGCCCATTGGGCAAATTGAATTCCAACCCCCATTTCCTTGAAGCTGGGTACATCTGGCAAGCTTGCAAGACGACCTTCGCCCCAGTGTGCCAGGGCTCTTACACGCCCAGCTTTAATGTATTGCACAATTGAGCTAGGCCCAGTTGCCAACGCATCGACTTGGCCACCCAATAGACCCACAATAGCAGGTCCTGCACCCGTGTATGGAATATGGACCATGAAAAACTTTTGATTTGCTTTAAGCATTTCCATTGGTACGTGCATTGTTCCGTAATTACCGGAAGAGCCAAAATTGAATTTACCCGGAGACTTACGCATGGACTCAATGAACTGCTGATAATTTTGCCAAGGACTGTCACTTCGGACTACCAAAACAGTTGGATCAGCTGTAAATCTAGCAATTGGCTTCAACTGATTGAGTTGATAGGAGGGTTGTTTACCAAGAATTTTGTCTGCTTCGGGAATGATTGAAATCGATGAAAGCGCCATTAAAATCGTGTAGCCATCAGGCTTGGATTTAGCAACTGCTGCCATCCCAATCCCACCACCTGCCCCCGCCCGATTTTCTACGATTACTGGCTGACCCAATGATCTAGACAGGGCATCCGCAACCGGACGCCCTACAGTATCTGCTACGCCACCAGGGGGAAAGGGAATTACCATGGTGATAGGCCTATTTGGCCAATTTTCTTGTGCAAAAACAGTGCTACTAAGATTAATAAGCAAGCCTGTATTAATAATAAAAAACAAATACTTGAAAGTTAGCTTCATTAATGCCCCCAATAAATTTTGTGTGTATTTACAGCATCCTACTACAATCAGAATAACAACAAAAAATAGGCATATTAGGTTTCAAAAAATTGGCTACAGGAATAAAAAGGACCACTCATGAAAATTGCGGCGTTTAAGTTAAAAGTTGATTCTGATAAAACACGGATTGGCTTGGTTGATATTCAAAAACAAACAATTCAAGAATATGCCTTACACGAAAATGTATCTGAAGAGGGCGTTTTAAAGATTCTCAAACTACAACTTGCTGA
>DENG01000101.1:516-4550 GCA_002359975.1 Polynucleobacter sp. UBA2650 | reverse complement strand
AGCGCATTCGAGTCAAAGTTAAATTTGGCATCAAGTGCTTTGATATTGCCATTACCTTCTAAGATGAGAGGGTTGATCTCGACAAGAGATGCGTCGGTATCCCAGTAAGTTTTATATAGATTCTTGAACACCTCACGAGCCTTACCTTGGGATGCCTCAGGAACACCAATCCCTTTACTTAACTGATCGCACTGTGCATCACTTAAACCAATTAGTGGATCCACAAATACTTTAATAATCTTTTCAGGGGTTTTTGCAGCAACCTCTTCAATATCCATGCCGCCTTCGCTAGAAGCCATCAGCACCACTTTTTGGGTACCGCGATCGGTCAAGATTCCAAGGTAATACTCTTTTTTAATATCAGCACCATCCTCAATTAAGAGCCGACGAACCTTTTGTCCTTCGGGTCCCGTTTGATGGGTCTTTAATTGCATTCCCAAGATTGAAGAGGCATAGCTTTTTACCTCTTCCATGCTTCTGGCTAACTTCACGCCGCCGCCCTTACCGCGACCACCTGCATGAATTTGGGCTTTGACAACCCAGACAGGGCCGCCCAATTTCTCAGCCGCCTTTAGGGCTTCATCGACGCTAAACGCCGGAATACCATTTGGCACAGGTACATTAAATTGGCGCAGAATTTCCTTGCCTTGGTACTCATGAATCTTCATAACAGCTCCTGGAAATGATTAGTTTTCAACGCCAGCGTGAAAGCTATTTTCCCTGATGAAGCTTTTAGGGCTATTGACCCAAATCAAGGCAAAACGGGGCTTAGAACGCCTGCAAAAGACCCATAAGTCTAACATTTTCAAGCCTTAATTCGGCTAAATAGATGCTTTGCGTCCGCCAATCACCTTGGCCACAAGGTCAGGGCTAAATCCCTTAGAAATAAGAAAGCGGTACTGACGCGCCCGCTCCTTTTGTTCAATCGCAATTTGACCAAATTTACGGGTCCATAAGGACTTGGCACGGTCGTATTCAGACTCTTTGAGTTCGCCCGTTAATTGGGTAATAAGGCCCGTTTCAACCCCTGCTCTTTGCAGCTCATCTGTGACGCGTCGAATCCCATAGCGCTCACTTCGACGACGTACTAAAGCTTGCGCAAAACGCTCGTCACTTAGCCATCCCCTTGCTTCAAAGTCAGTCAACACTGCTTCAATTTGTAGCTCTAAGTCGATGGGTGGCTCTTCTATATTCTGCTGTGTTAGCTGCAGTAATTTACTCGCTAGCTCCTTGCGACTGTATTCACGTCGAGATAAAAGACGCAAAGCCCGAGCTTTGAGACTCGGGCTTTGTTTAGATGATTTACTTGGAGCCTGCATTAAGCGTCCGCAGATTCCATCTCCTCATCATCGAGTGTTTCGCTAATCAAGGAGCCACCGTTTTTAACACCCAACTTCTCACGGATCTTTGCCTCAATCTCTTTAGCCATCTCAGGGTTTTCTTTCAAAAACTCACGGGCATTATCTTTACCTTGCCCAATGCGCTCTCCGCCATAGCTATACCAAGCACCCGACTTCTCGACGATATCGGCTTCTACGCCCATATCAATGATTTCACCCTCACGTGAAATTCCTTGGCCATACATGATGTCAAAAATGGCTTCGCGGAATGGTGGCGATACTTTGTTCTTCACCACTTTCACGCGTGTTTCGTTGCCAACGACTTCATCGCCCTTCTTAATACTGCCAATGCGGCGGATGTCCAATCGCATCGTGGCGTAGAACTTCAGGGCATTACCGCCAGTAGTTGTTTCTGGAGACCCAAACATCACGCCAATCTTCATCCGAATTTGATTGATGAAGATCACCATAGAATTGGTTCGCTTAATCGTACCGGTTAATTTACGTAGAGCCTGACTCATTAAGCGAGCTTGCAAGCCTGGTAATGAGTCACCCATATCACCTTCAATCTCTGCCCTCGGTACTAATGCAGCCACTGAGTCAATCACAATGAGATCAATGGAGCCAGAGCGAACTAACGCATCAGCAATTTCCAATGCTTGTTCACCCGTATCTGGTTGGGAGATTAATAAATTATTGACATCGACGCCGAGTTTGGCTGCATATTGCACATCCAATGCATGCTCTGCATCGATGAACGCACAAGTGCCACCCAGTTTTTGCATCTCTGCAACTGCATGCAAAGTGAGCGTCGTTTTACCGGATGATTCTGGTCCGTAGATTTCAATCACTCGTCCGCGTGCTAGGCCGCCAACACCTAATGCAATATCTAAACCGAGAGAACCGCTCGATACCACCTGTATGTCCTGATTGATCTCTGCATCACCCAGACGCATGATCGAGCCTTTACCAAATTGTTTTTCAATTTGCGCTAAGGCAGCCGTTAATGCTTTTTGCTTGTCTCCACTCATTCCTTCAAATTCGGATGAGGCTGATTTTTTCTTGTCGTTCATGGCTGTCCTTTTCTATTCTGTACGGTGTTTTGCTGTATTTAGGTCTGTTAATCGTTACTGTATGTTTACTGTATATAAAAACAGTACTATTTGCAAGCCCCTCTAGAACATTTCAGCATCAGTATCTACATATTAAATTGTAAGTAAGCGCCTATAAACTTATAAGTAATTGATTTATATAGATATTAATGATCTTTTTGGCTGAAATAGAAAAGTAATGGCATTGCACACGCCCATGCAAGTGCAAGGTAGATAAGGCCAAAGACCTGTATATCGGAGTTTGGCCACTGAGCCGCACCTAGGCGGACCCCCGCCTCGTAGCAAAGTGGGCCAGCAATCGCCCCTAATACGGCTGACAAGACCCATTTACCCTGTAACCAAGACATCGATTCTTTGAGGGTGGTGGCAAAAACCAACCAAAGAGCCCACATCCAAATCGGTGATATCCCAATCCAGGGCAAAGGAGACTCAAACTGGATCCAACCCAATTGAAGCAATAGGGTATCAACTACTAGGCCATAGATAAAAGCCTTCAGCAGAAATTTGTATTCCGATGCGGCATTGGCGTGCAACCACAGATAAATGCCAATGCAAATAGCGGAGACACTCAAGGCGATCCAAATCTGCTGGTCTGCTGCTCCTAATATGCAAGCAAACCAGGCGGCTTGGAATAAAACAAAATTCCAAATCTTGCGCCACACCTCTCTAGAAATTACTAAGGTCACGATGCCAGTCTCTAGCGCTTATAAAAAGCCAAGGTCACTTCGCCAAGGTAGATTCCAAACTTAGTCATCGCTGCCTTATTAAGCATGACCTTATCGTCCATCAGATACATCCAATCATTGAACTGGACGTGATAGATTGTGCCGTCGACCGGCAGAGCGAGGGTATATCTCCAATTGAGTGCATTACCTGCCATTTCGCCGACTGCCTCGCCAATCACATCGCTGGCAGTCCCAGAATATTTCCCTGGAGCAAGTTCAGTTAAGGTCCAAATACGTTTTTGCTTTGTCCCATCCGAATAGGTAAAGTCTTCATCCAACACACCAACACGCTTACCATCTTTGGTTTCCCACTTCGCCTTGATCACCACCTTAAAACGTTTCACCACCTCACCACTGCGGTTTGTAAAGATCCCGTAGGCATCAATATCGCCGTTAAAGTACGTGGCTAAATCTAACTGGGGCTTTTCTTTTGCATACATCTGCACCGTTGGGCCAGAACACGATGCCACACCCAATACCATCACACATACTACAAAGATGTTTTTAAGCCGGCTCAAGAGATTCATGATGATTAACACCTAAGAGAAAAATTGTTAAGGATTCGGGCAATTTGCGGCAATTAATGCGGGCGGGCATCGAGTGGCAATCAGTGCTGAGCGTAATTTAGGAGCACTGGTTCGCTCATCAAGCCAGATCCCAAAAAAAGCTTTCGCAAAGGCATCCCCAGAAATGTCTCCAACCAATTTGCCATTGTGTAAGAACATCGTTCCCTTATCGGGAAGATGAAGACCAATCAAGGTATCCCCCGAAGCAATATCCGGAAATATCTTTTCTAAGCTTTGCAACCAAACTGTACGTTGCTTCTCAGAAACACCCTGACGACTCATCTCATCAAT
>DENG01000101.1:304-433 GCA_002359975.1 Polynucleobacter sp. UBA2650 | reverse complement strand
GGATCAGCGACGTAATAGCGCGCGTCATATACATCAAAACCCCAAAACGTCAGACGTCCCTGACCTTGAAGGGTTGCAGTCTCTAAATATCGATACACCGGTGACTTCCCTGCAGCAGGCGAATTCGCC
>DENG01000101.1:0-172 GCA_002359975.1 Polynucleobacter sp. UBA2650 | reverse complement strand
AGTTTTGTGACTAACGCACAAGAGAGGTGCCCGCGTAAAAAAGGGGCATAAAAAAACCCGCTCCGAAGAGCGGGTTCTAGGTGATTTAGAAAACTAAACCAAGTGATGCTTAGGTTGCTGTCGTATTCATGGTGTCGCCACGTAATGTTGGGTAACGTACGTGATCAACCAA
>DENG01000077.1 GCA_002359975.1 Polynucleobacter sp. UBA2650 | reverse complement strand
CAACTGTTCTACATCATTCCCAGTAAAGCATCCCTTCCAGGTGGCAAAGAAGGAGCAATACATGACCGTGAGCCCTGCCATTGAGAGAGGGGCAACGACAAAGGATGCGTACTGACTTAATCCAAGCACGTCCATCAGCATCCCAAGAATTAATGGGATTGCAATGAGAGCCACACTCCAAATAGTGATGTAATAAAAGAAGGCGCCTTTATTGGTCCAGCAGGCCATCCAACTCGCAAACATTGCTTTACTAGGTGGCATATCTGCCCAAGCCACTAAGACAGGAGCAAACCACATTAACATTGCAATCGGGATATAAATGACTCCACCGATCATGAGAGAGTAGTACAGGGTTTGCATGACTTCAGGGGTAATAGGTTTGTCATTAGTAACAAATGGCAGTAATGCCTGAAAATCAATCACCATGCTAGCAATGAGGCTCAATGCAAAAATCATTACGGCATAGACCAAGCCTAATTGCAAAATCCGCTTCTTTACCTCAGGATTATTAGATCTAAAAGCTGCTAAATAAGCCGTTGGCAAAATCCGTTCTTTCTGAATGGTTTGGCGACAGGCGGTCATAAAGCCTACCGAGAGAGCAGGGGTCAAAATGAGAACAGCAAAAACGCCCGCCAAGGGAATCATCACAGCCAGTTGGGCAATGAACACATACATAAAGACCAGCATCAGAAAGCCAAGCGGATTTTGCTTAAACAGCCACACTCCTTGGCGGACCCAGACATAGCCTTCATTGGTCGAAACAGAGTTCAGGTTCATGGGTGCTTAGCTTACCTTAAGTTGTGTGACGGCGACTAAGCAATATACGCTCAAAGTGACTAGGGTCATGGGGGGTCAGCATTTGTGCATTGCGGGGCAAGTAAAAATCCCAAAGACGGGATATCCAGAAGCGTAAGGCTGCAGCCCGAAGCATTGCGGGCCAAGCATCTTCTTCGGCATCGGTTAAAGGACGAACCTGTAAATATCCACTTAAAAGAGCGTGTAAGCGATCTCGATCGATCTCCCCGGTACCATTTTGAATGGGCTGCTTTAAACACCAATCATTGGCAGTAACTGCCAGATCAAAGAGCCATTTATCATTGCCGGCAAAATAGAAATCAAAGAAGCCCCCCAGCATGCTTTGACCTTGTTTGCTAGTAAAGAGCACATTGTCACGGAATAAGTCGCAATGACAAGGTCCTGCGGGAAGGGATTGATACGTGCCGGATTTAAAAAAACTTTCTTGGTACTGCATTTCTGAGACCAAGAGTTCTTTTTGAGAGTCAGTAATGTGCGGCAGAATGAGGGGAACGGTTTCTTGCCACCATGACAGACTGCGCAAATTAGGCTGTGATAAAGAAAAAGATTGGCCAGCTAGATGCATCTTAGCTAACATGCTGCCCACTTCTTGACAGTGCTCTGGCTGTGGCGCAAGCTCTGATTGACCCGGAAGTTTGGTCACAATACAAGCAGGCTTGCCTTTGAGTTCAATCACTAGAGCACCCTGCCGATTTACAATCGGCTTGGGAACGGGGATGCCTTGATTAGCCAAATGCAACATCAGCTCTAAGTAATAGGGAAGCTGTGTAAACGAGAGTCTCTCAAAGATTGTTAGAACATATTCATTAACTTGCCCATCGTCTTGACAGTTTAGAAAGAAATTGGAGTTCTCGATCCCCCCATGAATTCCTTTAAGAAGAATAGCCTCGCCGATTACAAAATCAGTTGCAATGCGAGGAGTGATTTCCTCAAGACTGACTGGGGTAAAGACCGCCATAACCGTTCTATTTCAAATCTACTTTAAGGGAATACGAATACTGGGTACGCTTAGTAAATTATTGTCTTGTTGCGAACCAGTCGTAGGGAAAACAGTTTGCGGAGGAGACATCTCATAAGTACCAAAAGTAGATTTAACCTCAATTTCTGTCGGCAAATTACTCTCGCGGTATTCCCGTATCTGAGTGCCGGTTGTTTCGGTATATTCAAAACTAGGCTTGCGCTCCTCTTTTTTACCCAATCCCGCTGGATTCGAAGCAGGGGGTACTAGGGGCTGTTTATTAATCTGGTTGAGATCTTCTTTAGTCAAAGCTTGAGTGCCGCCTGATTGTGCGTTTGCTGTACCAAGACTCCAATGCAAGCCACCAAGCGCCAAAAGGCTGCTGAGGGCAAAGGCAGGAAAGGTGGAGGGGGTCAAAGCCATAGGTGCCCTTAATGGAATAATTAATGTTCTCTATTATCCTGAGAAAAAATGACCTGAAGGTTTAGCTCGGGAATCCCCTAAATAGAGGCTTTCTTCAGGCACTTTCAACTAGATTGTACGATTGAGGGATGTCAACACATCAATTATTGCTGGTAGACGGCTCTAGCTATCTATATCGAGCCTTCCACGCCATGCCTGATTTGCGAAACCCGGCTGGGGAGCCAACTGGGGCGATCTATGGAATGGTCAATATGATGCGTCGGGCCCGAGCTGAAATCGGGGCCGATCATATTGCCTGTGTGTTTGATGCCAAAGGGAAAACCTTTCGGGAAGATCTCTATCCGGAATACAAAGCGCATCGCTCGCCCATGCCGGAGGATTTGGTTGCCCAAATTGAGCCGATTCATGAAGTTGTAAAGGCTTTGGGTTGGCCTGTATTGATGATCTCTGGTGTAGAAGCCGATGATGTGATTGGGACCTTAGCGAGGCAGGCTGCTGAAATGGGTTGGTCAACGGTCATTTCTACCGGAGATAAAGACCTTGCTCAGCTGGTTAACGATAAGGTCAGCTTAGTAAACACCATGAGTAATGAGAAATTAGATACCCAAGGTGTCGAGGCAAAATTTGGGGTAGCTCCTGATCGGATCGTTGATTACCTAACGATCGTTGGTGATACTGTGGATAACGTCCCAGGCGTTCATAAAGCCGGCCCCAAAACAGCCAATAAATGGTTAGCCGAGTATGGCGATCTTGATAACTTAATTGCGCATGCCGCAGAGATCAAGGGGGTGGTGGGTGATAATCTGCGCGCTAGCTTGGACTGGCTGCCGAAAGCCCGCGAGCTTCTAACCGTTAAATTAGATTGTGATCTAAGCCCACATATCGCTTCATTACATGACTTGCATGCAAAACCAGAAGATCATGATCGCCTCAAAGAACTTTTTGAGAAATACTCTTTTAGGACCTGGTTAAAAGAAATTGGTGAAAGTGGTAACTCGAGCAAACCAAATTTTGCTACCCAAGGTAGCGATGAGGTGCCTAAGTCTCTTTCGCAAGACAAGGGAGATATTCAAGCTAGTCCAGCTACCCAAAATAAGCCATCCTCATCCCATCTGTCTGATCTACCGCGAAATTATGTATGCATCACCGATAAGACTACTTTTCAGACATGGGTGCACAAAATACAGGATGCAGCTCTTACATGTATTGATACCGAAACCACTAGCCTTGATGCGATGCAAGCCGAATTAGTTGGCATTTCACTATCGGTCAAAGTGGGTGAGGCTTGTTATATCCCAGTAGCGCATCGTACTGGTGAAGACCAGCTGGATCGCACCTGGGTTCTTGCACAACTAAAGCCTTGGTTAGAAAACTTACAGGCTAAAAAGGTGGGTCAGAATCTTAAATACGATATCCATGTATTTGAGAACTATCAAATTACGATGCAAGGCGTGGCTCATGACACCTTGTTAGAGTCTTATGTATTGGAGTCGCACTTAAGCCACGGTATGGATAGTCTCGCAGAGCGGCATTTAGGAATCAAGACGATTCGCTACGAAGATGTCTGCGGTAAGGGGGCTCATCAGATTGGGTTTGATCAGGTCGACCTGAAAACAGCGACAGACTATGCTGCAGAGGATGCGGATATCACCTTACGACTCCATGAGTATCTATGGCCCCAGTTAGAACAAGAGCCCGGCTTGCGTTATGTGTATGAGCATATTGAGATGCCTGCGATGCGCGTCTTGGGGATCATAGAGCGCAACGGCATTACGATTGATAGTGCAAAATTAGCACAGCAAGGTCAAGAGGTAGGAAAAAAATTACTAACCCTTGAAAAAGAAATTCATGAACTTGCAAAACAGCCTTTTAATATTCAGTCACCCAAGCAAATTGCTGAAATCTTATTTGGTCAATTACAACTACCAGTCGTCAAGAAGACGCCGTCGGGTGCACCATCTACTGATGAAGAGGTATTGCAAAAGTTAGCCGAGGACTACCCCCTACCAGCTCGAATCTTAGATTACCGCAGTCTTGCTAAATTGATGTCGACTTACATTGAGAAGCTACCAAGAATGATTAATCCAAAGACCGGACGTGTGCATACTAACTACGCACAAGCGGTAGCGGTGACAGGTCGTTTGGCATCTAATGAACCTAATTTGCAGAATATTCCAGTACGAACCGAAGAGGGCCGCAGAATTCGGGAAGCCTTCATACCCGCAAAGGGCTACCGCTTAGTATCTGCCGACTACTCGCAGATTGAGTTACGCATCATGGCGCACATCGCCGAGGACGACAATCTGCTTGCTGCATTTAGGGCGGGTAAAGATATTCATCAGGCAACTGCTGCCGAGATTTTTGCTATTCCTCTAGAGCAGGTGAGTTCGGAACAGCGACGTTATGCCAAAGTCATTAATTTTGGCTTGATCTATGGTATGAGTGCTTATGGATTGGCGGGTAATTTGAAGATCGAGCGGGCTGCCGCTCAAAAATACATTGCTACCTATTTTGAGCGTTATCCTGGGGTTGCTGCTTACATGGAGCGGACTCGCGAGGAAGCGCGCTCCAGAGGCTATGTAGAAACCGTCTTTGGACGTCGCCTGTTAACCACAGG
>DENG01000100.1:31498-35250 GCA_002359975.1 Polynucleobacter sp. UBA2650 | reverse complement strand
ACAAGCATTTGCTAAGGGTAAAACAGCAAGTCCTCTTAAGGCTATATTGCATGGCACTTGGTCATTTATTCGTACTTATGTAATACGAGCTGGATTTTTAGATGGTCCCCAAGGATTTTCATTGGCTATAGCCAATGCAAAAGGCTCCTACCTAAGGTACATTAAACTTTGGCGTCTAATCAAGAAATCAAAAGAATGACTCAAATTTCTGTCATAGTGGCGACCTACAATTGGCCAGCGGCCTTGGGTCTTTGTCTTCAATCCTTAAAGAATCAATCCTTTAGAGATTTTGAGATTTTGATTGCTGATGATGGGTCAAAAGAAGAAACTCGCAATCTCATTCAAAAGTATATTCAAGAATTCCCCATCAAAATTACGCATCTTTGGCATGAAGATATAGGTTGCCGCAAGACAATCATCGGAAATCGCGCTATTAATAGTGCGAATGGTCAGTACTTAATTTTTTTAGATGGAGACTGCGTAGTTCAGCCCGACTATCTTCAGAGACATTTATCTCTGGCACAAAAGGGGTATTTAGTCACAGGAAGCAGAATATTGCTTAACCAGAAATTTACCCAAGAAATACTCACTGAAGGATATATAGACTTCTCCAGATTACAAAAAAATTCCTTCTTTTTACGTATTCAAGGGTCTATAAATAAATTTCTTCCTTTATTCATTAAATTTGGTAACGGTAAATGGAGAAATTACAAAAAATTCTTCTGGCGTCGCATTAAAGGATGCAATATGGCGTGCTGGAAAGAGGACGCCCTGGCCATTAAAGGATTTGATGAAACACTAATTGGATGGGGTCACGAAGATGCTGATTTCATTTTTCGCCTTGAAAATAAAGGAATCATAAGGAAGTCTGGCTCATGGTCAACTGAAGTCATTCATCTATTTCATAAAGTTCGAGATCAATCAAATAACGATGAAAGTACAAAACGAATTCTCGAAAAGGTCCGGCTTATGCGAGCCGGTCAATTTCAATAGGCTATGAAAGACNNCCAAAGGGAGCATCTAATCATGAAAGACCCCACCCGCGTTTTATTCATTGCCACTCGGCAGATTGGAGATGTCTTAGTAACAACCCCATTGATTAGTTCAGCTCGCACCATTTGGCCCAATGCCCAATTTGATTTTCTGGGATATCGTGGCAAGCTTGATATGCTCAAAGGTAATCCTGATATTAATGAGCTGATTGAGACCCCAGAGCGCCCAAACTTATGGGAGTATCTGAAACTCTTTAATCAACTCTTCCAGCGCTATGACCTAGCGATCATCACCCAACCAAGTGATCGCTCCTACTTCTTTGGTTCGCTGGCTGCCTTACGACGAGTGGGTGTGGTGGTTGAGGACACACCCCGAAGTAAAAAAAATAGTGCTTGGAAGCGCGCCATTTCTATGCACTGGGTTCCAGTGGATTACTTTCATCAACATGTCATTGTAGAAAAATTAAGGTTACTGGAGCCCTTCTACCAAGACAAGGGTCTTGATTTATTTGCCCACCCAATCTCAGTAACACCCCCTAAAGCACAAACCTTAACTCCTCTCATTCAAAGCCAGATACGGCAACCCTACATTGTTTTGCACCCAGGGCCTCTCAATGCCTATAAACGTTGGCCGCTATCGTATTGGCAAGAACTGATCACCCATTTAGTTAATGATGGCAATCAGATTATTTTGAGCTCTTCGCCAGCTCGGCAGGACTTAGAACTAAACCAAGATATTTTGTCCTTACTAGACATAAACATACGTGGCTCCCTTATTAATACAGAAGGTCGTTTAAGTCTTCCTCAAGCGGTCACTCTCTTAAAAGGAGCGACCCTTTATATCGGGGTTGATACATCGGTCAGTCATTTATCAGCCGCCTGTGAAACCCCTACGATTGTTTTATTTGGGGCAACCCCCCCAACAAACTTTGGCCCATGGCCTAATGGTTTTGTTGGACAAAAGCCTTATCAAATTAGAGCGCGGATGCAAATAGTTAAAAACGTTTGCATCCTTCAAGGTCCCGGGGATTGTGTACCGTGCCGCAAAGCCGGTTGTGAAGACAAATCAGACAGTAAGAGCGAATGTCTTGATTTACTAAAACCAAATCAAGTGATCGAAGCAGTTCAAAGAATGCTTCAAAGGTAAGGTACTAATTAACGACGCTTTACGTAAAAGATCATCGCATCACCCTCATTATCGGTGGCGAGAAGCTCGTTACCCGTTTGTTTACAAAAGGCCGGGATGTCATGGCTAGCGCCAGAATCAGTTGCCTTTAGTTTAAGAACCTCGCCTGATTGCATCTCGGCTAAGGTCTTCTTCGTACGTAAAATAGGCAGGGGGCAGTTCATGCCGATGGCATCAACCTCGCGATGGACTTGGATGGAGCTCACTTCACTCATTACATTCTCCTCATATCTTCTTATTTTAGCGATTTGCGCCTAGACTCGCTCGGCTACCCAAGCATCGACCCCAGCTAGGGCCTTGGCAAGACCAGAAGGATCTGTTCCTCCAGCCATGGCCATCTCAGGCTTACCGCCACCTTTGCCACCTACCTGTTGAGCAACAAAGTTCACCAAATCACCTGCCTTAATCCGATTACTTACATCACTGGTGACCCCAGCAATTAAGCTTACCTTACCATCTTGCACAGATGCCAAAACGATTACAGCAGACTTCAGTTTTGTTTTTAAAGTATCCATAGTCTCGCGTAATACTTTGGCGTCTGCTGTATCTAACTGAGCGGCTAATACTTTGAGCCCACCATGATCGCTCGCTTTACTTAATAGATCATCACCTTGACTAGCGGCTAGCTTAGAGCTCACGCGCTCCAGTTCACGTTCCAATTGTCGGATATTGTCTTGCAACTGTGTCACACGGGGTGCTAGCTCATGAGGAGCCGCTTTCAGAATCTGCGCGGCTTCATTGATGCGGGACTCTAAGGTTTGCAGAAAATCCAGGACGTTGGAGCCAGTGACTGCCTCAAGCCGTCTAATGCCGGCTGCAACGCCACTCTCTGAAATAATTTTAAAACTACCAATATCACCCGTACGCTGGACGTGTGTGCCACCGCATAACTCCTTAGAAGAACCAATTTCTAATACTCGAACTCGTTCACCATACTTCTCACCAAATAGCATCATCGCACCTGTTTTTTGTGCATCCTCGATGGCCATCACAGTCGCTGAGCTAGCGGTATTTGCCAAAATCTCTTGATTAACGATTTGCTCGATCCGATTTATTTCTGCCTTCGAGAGTGGCGCAGTATGCGTGAAATCAAAACGAGTTTTGTCAGCATCGACGAGGGAACCCTTCTGTTGCACATGATCACCCAAGACCTCGCGCAAGGCTTTATGCAAGAGATGGGTTGCACTGTGGTTACGGACCGTTTTTACACGGATGCTGCCATCGACTCGGGCCTGAACAAGATCGCCGACCTTTAATTCACCTTCTTGTAACTCGCCCTGGTGACCAAATACATCGGCCTGAATCTTAAAGGTATCGGCTACGATAAATTGCGCTCGATCGCTTCGTAACTCACCCTGATCGCCAACTTGCCCACCGGATTCTGCATAGAAAGGGGTTTGATTAAGGACCACGACTGCGCTCTCGCCAGGTTTAATATGATCTACAGGACTGCCATCTCGATAGAGCGCAGTGACCCGTGCATCTTGCACCTGCAAACTGTCATAGCCATGAAACTGAGTAGCTTCTCCATGGTACTCAAGGCCTTGGGCCATCTTGAACTTACCCGCGGCTCG
>DENG01000100.1:19038-31389 GCA_002359975.1 Polynucleobacter sp. UBA2650 | reverse complement strand
GCGCCTTCTAAGATCTCCATCCCATTAGAGATTGTTTGGAAGAAGCGCTCTTCCTCTTGTTTGAGAACATCCATCACCTTAGTTTGTGCTTGACGCAATTCAGGGTAAGCATCACCCATTTCGGCGACTAATGCGGGTACAAGCTTATGGAAGAAAGGTTGACGAGCGCCTAATTTATAACCGTGGCGTATCGCGCGTCGTGCAATACGGCGAAGCACATAACCCCTACCCGCATTTCCGGGAATCACACCGTCAACTACAACAAAACTGCAAGCCCGAATATGATCAGCAATCACTTTGAGCGAAGGGCTATCAGGGTCACAATTTTTTGCCCCCGCATCATCGACTGCCTGCTTGGCTGCTTGCAAGAGATGAATAAAGAGATCAATCTCATAATTAGAGTGAACATTCTGCAAGACCGCAGCAATCCGCTCAAGACCCATACCCGTATCTACGCTGGGTTTTGGTAAAAGATGCATTTCACCCGCTTCATCACGATTAAATTGCATGAAGACGTTATTCCAAACCTCGATGAAACGATCTCCATCCTCATCAGGGCTTCCGGGAGGTCCTCCAGGGATCTCGGGGCCATGGTCATAGAAAATTTCGGTACAAGGACCACAGGGGCCTGTATCGCCCATCATCCAAAAGTTATCCGATGCATAACGCGAGCCTTTGTTATCCCCAATTCGCACAATTCGTTCTTTGGGAACTCCGATTTGCTTGAACCAAATGTCGTACGCTTCATCATCCTCGGCGTAGACCGTTACCCACAATTTATCTTTAGGGAGTTTAAAAACTTCGGTTAATAACTCCCAAGCATATTGAATCGCATCTTGCTTGAAATAATCTCCGAACGAAAAATTGCCCAGCATCTCAAAAAAGGTATGGTGCCTAGCGGTATAACCAACATTGTCTAGATCATTGTGCTTACCGCCGGCGCGGATGCATTTTTGGGAGCTCGTGGCTCGCTGATAAGGGCGCTTGTCAAAGCCAAGAAAGACATCCTTGAATTGGTTCATGCCGGCATTGGTAAACAAAAGGGTGGGGTCATCCCCGGGAACAACGGGGCTGGATGCCACGATTTGGTGACCCTTGGAGGCGAAATAATCGAGGTAGGCTTGGCGTATATCAGAGACTTTCATCCCAATAATTATCGCATTGGCACAGAATTAGGGCAAACCCTTAAGCTTGCCTCGGATCATTCCCTTACAATCACAAATCGACTAAAAACAGTTACTACATATAGTCGTGCCTAATTGGCAAAAATAAGGAGCTAGATTTTGAACATCCGCAATAAGAAAGATTTCGGTGCCGGGATCATGTACATGGCCTTTGGCCTTTTCTTTGCTCTCAATGCTCTGAACTACAAAATGGGTACGGCTGCAAAAATGGGGCCTGGCTACTTTCCTTTTTGGCTTGGCGCCATTCTCACTGCCTTGGGTTTTTACATTCTTATTAAATCCATGTCCTCTAAAAATACTGAGGAGTCGATTGGAAAGTGGGATTGGCGGATTATGATCTGGATTTCTGGATCAGTTGCCTTGTACGGCATTCTATTGCCAACCCTTGGGTTTTTATTATCGGTCATCATCTTGGTCTTCATATCGGCAAGCGCAAGTCATGAGTTCAGCTGGAAGGGGACTGCCTTGAATGCCCTATTTTTAGTGACCTTCACCTACCTTGCATTTGTTCAGGGCTTGAATCTGCAATTTCCATTATTTCCAACGTTTCTCAATTAACCCGCAGAACGGATCATCAAATGGAATTACTAAATAATCTTTCTCTGGGTTTTGAAACCGCTTTCACCCTACAAAACCTGATGTACTGTTTTATCGGTTGCGTATTAGGCACATTAATCGGTGTCCTACCTGGTCTTGGTCCCATTGCAACAATTGCCATGCTTTTGCCGGCAACCTACGCACTGCCTCCGATCGCTGCTCTGATTATGTTGGCAGGTATTTACTATGGCTCCCAATACGGAGGCTCAACTACCGCAATCTTACTTAATATTCCTGGAGAGACCTCATCGGTTGTAACTGCAATTGATGGTTATCAGATGGCTAAACGGGGACGTGGTGGCGTTGCCCTCTTTACCGCTGGTATGGGGTCATTCTTTGCGGGTTGCGTTGCCACATTGATCTTGGCTGGCTTTGCAGCTCCTCTCGCAGAGGTTGCATTTAAGTTTGGTCCTGCAGAATATTTTTCCTTGATGGTATTGGGTCTGATTGGTGCGGTTGTACTGGCATCAGGCTCCCTCATCAAAGCGATTGGAATGATTTTGCTTGGCCTGCTACTTGGTCTTGTTGGTACCGATGTGAACTCGGGTGTTGCTAGGTACTCCTTTGACATACCTCAGCTAACCGACGGAATTGGTTTCGTGTCAGTGGCCATGGGTGTATTTGGCTTTGCTGAGATCATGCTCAACCTTGAGAAAAAGGGAACTGGAGAGTCCTTCCTCAATAAAGTAACTACGCTTATTCCAACTTGGGTAGATGTGAAACGAATGATCCCCTCTATTTTGCGAGGTACTACCATTGGATCGATCCTTGGAATTTTGCCTGGCGGTGGCGCGGCCCTGGCAGCGTTTGGCGCCTACACGGTTGAGAAAAAATCCTCCAAGCACTCGGAGGAGTTCGGCAAGGGGGCAATTGAGGGTGTTGCCGGTCCAGAAAGCGCTAATAATGCAGCAGCTCAAACCTCATTTATTCCATTGCTGACCCTCGGCATTCCGCCAAATGCAGTGATGGCTTTGATGGTGGGTGCAATGACCATTCATAACATTCAGCCAGGTCCGCAAGTAATGACCAGCAATCCTGCGTTGTTCTGGGGCCTGATTGCCTCAATGTGGATTGGCAACATCATGCTCATCCTCTTGAATTTGCCTTTAATTGGTATTTGGGTGAAGTTACTAAAGATTCCGTATCGCTTACTTTATCCAGCAATTTTGGTGTTCTGTTGTATTGGCGTCTATACCGTTAACAACTCCATCTTCGATGTCTTTATCACTGCTGGGTTTGGTGTAATTGGTTATATGTTCTTCAAGTTTGGTTGCGAGCCGGCACCCCTCTTGTTAGGATTTGTATTGGGTCCAATGATGGAAGAAAACTTCCGTCGCGCTCTACTCTTATCCAGGGGCGATTTCACAACCTTCCTTACACGCCCACTGTCTTTGGGTCTGCTGCTAGCAGCAGCCTTTTTAGTGGTGATTGTGGCTCTACCAGCCATCAAGAAAAGTCGACAAGAGGTATTTACTGAAGAGCTGTAATTGTCAATATCTACCGCTTTGAATAATGCCCGCTACTAGCGGGCATTATTGTTTAAGGCAAGGCTTCGGTTTGGGTAGCACTTAGGTCATTACAGCCAGTCTTATCTACAATAGCAAGATGTCTTCTGATAATGCCAAATCGACCGGATCCAATCAGCCTTCTGAGCCATCTAATTTTCTACGCCAGATCATTGACCATGATTTAGCTAAGGGAACATATCTCAGCCGAGTGGATCAGGCCGGTAAGCCTTTGCCTGCTGTCATCACGCGCTTCCCTCCTGAGCCCAATGGTTATTTACACATTGGCCATGCCAAAAGCATTTGTCTGAACTACGGTTTGGCAAGGGATTACAACACCCTTGCTTCAGGTGGACGGTGCCATATGCGTCTTGACGATACGAATCCCACCAAAGAGGATGTTGAGTATGTTGATAGCATTTTGGATGCTGTCCGCTGGCTGGGCTTTGACTGGAATCATGGGGGTCAAGAGCATTTGTATTACGCCAGTGATTATTTTGAGAACTTATATAAGTTTGCAGAGATATTGATTGAGCATGGTAAGGCATATGTTGATAGTCAAAGTGCGGATGAGATTCATATGAATCGTGGAAACTTTGCTACCCCTGGTAAAAATAGCCCGTATCGAGATCGCCCGCCCTCAGAAAATCTAGCCCTCTTCCAAAAAATGCGTGCTGGAGAGTTTGTGGATGGCAGTCATGTATTGCGTCTCAAAATCGATATGACGCATCCGAATATTGTGATGCGTGATCCTGTGATCTACCGTATTCGCCATGCCCATCATCATCGCACTGGGGATCAATGGTGTATTTATCCTTTGTATGATTTCACCCACTGCATCTCCGATGCTCTTGAGAACGTCTCGCACTCTATCTGCACTCTAGAGTTTGAAAACAATCGCCCTCTCTATGATTGGGTCTTAAACGCCTTGAAAGAAGCTGGGGTATTTAAGGGTCCGCTTCCCCGTCAATACGAATTTGCCCGTCTTAATCTGACCTACACGATTACCAGTAAGCGCAAGCTATTGCAGCTTGTTGAAGAAAAACGGGTGGATGGTTGGGATGATCCTCGCATGCCAACCATTGTTGGGATTCGGCGTCGTGGCTATACCCCAGAGAGTATTCGCTTATTTTGTGAACGCATTGGCGTCTCTAAAGCCGATAGCTGGATTGATATGAGCGTCCTGGAACAAGCCCTGCGGGATGATTTGGATGTACGTGCGCCTCGCGCAACTGCGGTACTCAAGCCGCTCAAACTAATCATCCAGAACTATCCTGAGGATCAGAAAGAATTGTGCTCTGCTCCTCGCCATCCGCACCATCCAGAATTAGGTAAACGGGAGTTTCATTTTGGTCGAGAGCTTTGGATTGAGGCTGATGACTTCCAGACTAATCCTGCAAAGGGATTCTTTCGTTTATTCCCACCCAAAGATGGTATTGCAGGTGGGCGAGTTCGCCTAAGACACGGCTTTGTTATTGAGTGTATCGGCATGAAACTAGACACTAATAATCAAGTCGTCGAGGTTTATGCCAATTACTTCCCCGATAGCAAAAGTGGCACGCCGGATTCTAATAACTATAAGGTAAAGGGCAACATTCATTGGATACGCACAGATGAAGCGGTGCCAGCAGAAGTTCGTCTCTACGATCATCTGTTTACAGATGCGCACCCTGATAGTGGCGATAAAAACTTTTTAGACTTTATCAATCCTCAATCAAAGGATGTTATTCAAGCTTATCTAGAGCCCTGCATGAGCACGTGCAAAGCAGATGAACAGTTTCAGTTTGAGCGGCATGGCTATTTTGTTGCTGATCGAATAGATAGCCGACCTGGTCAGCTTGTTTTTAATCGCAGCGTTGGGCTAAAAGATAGCTGGAAATAATTACTATCTTTTAAGAGTCTTTAGGTAGTCAGCCACTGTCGGGTAGAGTAATTTACGTTTTAACTCGGGCAGTCGTGCATTACGAACGCGCCGTGATTCAGACATAAAGGACCAAAGCATAGGACTTACTGCAGTCCTGACCTCTTCTCGAGATAAGCGTTGTGGTTTCGGCAAATTCAGTGCCATAGCTACTGCATCAAAATAGTCTCCCATCTTTTGCTCGCTACCGTCACACGCATTTACAATCCGCTGAGGTTTTCCAATAAAGAGAGCTCCAAGGATGAGTCTTGCTAAATCATCTGCATGAATGTGGTTGGAATATGCATCCTCTTCAGATGTAAGAGCGGGTGTTTTTGCATTTAATCGCTCAATCGGCAAGCGATTGGGGCCATAAATCCCAGGCACCCTCAAAATGCTTAGATTGACACCCTGATGAATTGCCCAATGTCGCAAAACAGATTCCGCATCCATACGCCGCTTGGCACGCTGGCTGGTTGCCAAAGGAGGGCTGCTCTCATCCACATAATCACCATGACGATTGCCATACACCCCTGTAGTGCTGACGTAGACAAAGCGTCTGACAGATCCCGCCCCCTGAGATAAAATTTGAATTAGGTTGCGAGTACGTAAATCGTGTTCACCTTCATTTTGAGGTGGCGCCAAATGAATCACATTCGATGCTAAGCGGGCAATTCGCCATAAAGTCTCAGGATGATCAAGGTCGCCCCCGATGGGTGTGATTCCCTGCTGTCGCAGCTCTGCAAAACGCTCTGGGCTTGAGCTGAGGGCAAAGATTTTTGGTTTGGCATACGTTTTACCTAGATGGGCATTCGGGCCTGACAGTAGTTGCGTAACAACGCGCTGCCCAATATCCCCGCACCCAATGATGAGGATTCTAGGACGACGAAATGCGGAACAGAGAGAGGTCATATCTAACATCGTAATGTTTTATTAGGAGAAGTGGAATTGTCCTACCAAGTTGAGCTAAAAACGAGTGGTAAAACATTTTCGGTGGAAGCCGATGAAACCGTTCTAGAGGCAGCTCTTCGCCAAAGCATCAACCTTCCCTATGGTTGTAAAAATGGAGCTTGCGGCTCTTGTAAAGGAAGGCTCCTTACAGGAAAAATTACCCATGGGGACCATAGTCAGAGCGCTCTGAGTCCTGCCGATGAAACTGCGGGCGCCACTCTTTTATGCTGTGCCCACCCTCAGACTGACCTGCTGATTGAAGTTCGAGAAGTTCAGGGTGGAGGGGATATTCCCGTTCGTAAGGTCCCCTGTCGTATTAACACTATTAAGTTTGCCAGCGATGATGTTGCCATTTTGCAATTGCAACTTCCTGCTAGCGAGCGCTTTCAGTTTCTGGCGGGACAATATTTAGAGTTTTTGCTCAAAGACAATAAACGTCGTGCTTACTCGATTGCGAGCGCACCCCATGAGGAGGGGCCAGTCGAATTGCATATTCGTCATCTGCCTGGTGGTTTATTTACTGATCCCCTATTTGGACAGACAGCGGATGGCAAACAAATTAAAGAAAAGGATATTTTGCGCTTTGAGGGTCCTCTTGGTAGCTTCTTCTTGCGTGAAGACTCTAAAAAGCCAATTATCTTTTTAGCATCCGGCACAGGATTTGCGCCCATTAAAGCGATGCTGACATCCATCCAAAATAAGAAGATTGATCGGGAGATCCATTTTTACTGGGGTGGTAGGCGCCCAAAGGATTTATACATGGATTCTCTCTGCCAAGAATTTACCCACACCATCCCGGGCTTTCATTACACCCCCGTGATATCAGAGGCTCTTCCTGAAGACGCATGGCAGGGTCGCACTGGCTTTGTGCACCGTGCCGTCATGCATGATTTCTCAGATCTAAGCCCTTATCAAGTCTATGCTTGCGGGGCACCGATTGTAATTACCGCAGCCCGCACTGATTTTGTCAAAGAGTGCCGTCTGCCCGAAGAGGAGTTTTTTGCCGATTCCTTCACTAGTGAGGCCGATCTAATAAGCGCCTAAGTAAGGTTTTATAGGGCGAATGCCCCTTTTCCACCGATCTTTTGTATGATTGCAATATGAACAAACCAGCTGACCATCATCCTGTTGACGCCCATTCGGTGATGTACATCACCAAACGTCCCGACATCGTCATGGTGGAAGGGAGTGGCTCGTGGCTTACCGACCAAAATGGCAAGCGCTATTTAGATTTCTTACAAGGTTGGGCGGTCAATTGTTTGGGGCACTGCAATCCCGGGGTCGTGAACGCCTTACATCAACAAGCCCAAAAACTAATTAATCCAAGCCCTGCGTTTTACAACGGGCCGATGATTCGTTTATCGGATCTCTTAACCGCAAATAGCTGCTTTGATAAAGTTTTCTTCGCGAACAGTGGTGCCGAGGCTAATGAGGGTGCAATCAAACTCGCCAGAAAGTGGGGGCAACTCCATAAAAATGGTGCCTACGAAATTATTACTTTTGACCATAGTTTCCATGGGCGCACGTTGGCAACTATGAGCGCCTCGGGTAAGCCTGGCTGGGATACGATGTTTGCGCCTCAAGTTCCAGGTTTTCCAAAAGCAAACCTAAACGATATAGAGTCAGTGAAGAAATGCATCACGGATAAGACTGTGGCGATCATGCTTGAGCCAGTTCAGGGTGAGGGTGGGGTCATCCCTTGCGATGATTCATTTATGCGCGAGCTTCGCCAACTGACACAAGAGAATAATCTACTGCTGATCGTTGATGAGGTTCAAGCGGGCTTTGGCCGTACCGGCACCTTATTTGCGTATCAACATTACGGCATTGAACCTGACATCATGACCTTAGGTAAAGGAATTGGTGGGGGAATTCCCTTGGCGGCACTGCTGTGCACCGATGATGTTGCCTGTTTTGTTCCAGGCGATCAAGGTGGAACTTATAACGGTAATGCCTTAATGACTGCGGTTGGTATTAGCGTAATCGATCAGCTATTGGCTCCTGGCTTTTTGCAATCGGTCATCACCAAAGGCGAATTACTCCAATCAGAATTACTCAAACTCTCCTCTGAATTTGGTCTACAAGGTGAGCGCGGTAAAGGTCTACTGCGTGCCTTAATGCTGGGCAAGGATATCGGTGGAAAGTTAGTTGATTTAGCTAGAGATCTTGAACCCGAGGGCTTATTGATTAATTCCCCGCGCCCTGATCTGTTGCGATTTATGCCTGCCCTCACCGTTTCAAACGATGAAATTCGGCAAATGTGCGCCATCTTAAGAATGCTTCTTAAAAAAGTGGTTTAAGCGCCAATACCGCCACTCGATTACTGTTGTAATTCTTCGCCCAAATAAGCTTTACGTACCCGCTCATCATGAAGTAACTCTTGGGCGGGGCCTTGTATGGTGATCTCACCACTTTCCATCACGTAGGCTCGATTGGCCATTGATAAGGCTAGACGTGCGTTTTGCTCAACTAGCAAAATGGTCATGCCCTCTTTAGAAAGATTCTGGATCACGCTAAAGATTGCCTCAACCATTAAGGGCGCCAGACCCATTGAGGGCTCATCCAGTAATAGCAATTTCGGTTTAGCCATCATGGCACGCGCAATCGCCAACATCTGCTGCTCACCGCCTGATAGGGTTCCGGCTAATTGATCCTTGCGCTCTCGCAAACGAGGAAAAAGACTTAAAACAGACTCAAGATCATTAGCAATGGTAAGGTCTTGATTGCCCTGACGTATATAGGCGCCCATTTGCAAGTTCTCCAGAATTGTCATGCGAGCAAAAACACCGCGTCCTTCTGGTACTAAGCCCACTCCAAGCTGAGCCAACTCATAAGCCGGTCGACCGCCAATAGAATCTCCATCGAAATGAATGGAGCCGGCACTCGGCTTTAACAATCCTGAGATTACTTTCAGAGTCGAGGTTTTTCCAGCTCCATTGGCACCAATCAAGGTAACCAGCTCGCCTCGATCGACGTAAAAATTAATTCCTTTAACAGCACCAATGCCGCCATACGCCAGCTTAAGATCACGCACCGCTAACAAGTGCTCACTGTGAGAGCCCATCATGCCACCACTCCCCCCAAGTACGCACGGATCACCTCAGGATGAGCTCGAACCTCATTGGGCAGGCCATTAGCAATCACCTTGCCATAATCCAGCACAGTTAAATGATCACAAATGTTCATCACCAAATTAACGTCATGCTCAATCAATAAGATCGTTTTACCATCAGCTCGAATCTTCAGAATCAGATCTTTAAGCTCCAGTTTCTCACTGGCATTCATACCGGCTGCTGGCTCATCTAGCGCAAGCAGAATTGGTTCAGTTGCCAATGCTCTCGCAATCTCAAGGCGGCGTTGATAACCGTATGATAAATTTTTAGCCTTATGCTGTGCATAATCTTGCAATCCAACATACGCTAACAATTGATAGGATTTATCCCGAATCGCTTGTTCTTCTTTTTGATTCGTTCGTGTTGCCAAGATGGACCCCCATACACCAACATTAAAGCGACAATGACATCCCACCATAACATTTTCTAGCGCGCTCATTTCCTTAAAGAGACGAATGTTCTGAAAGGTTCGGGCTATTCCGGCTTGGGTAACCTCAGATACCGAACGCGGTGAATACGGCTTACCATTTAACTCAAAAGATCCGCGATCGGCAGGATATAAGCCAGTAATTACATTAAAGAATGTGGTCTTTCCAGCTCCATTTGGGCCAATCAAACCAGCGATGGTCCCATCCTGAACTTGTATTCCAACATCATCTAAAGCCTGGACTCCGCCAAAGCGTTTAGAGACATCTGATATACGCAAAAGAACACTCACGCCCGCACCCGCTTTAATTGCTCTGACTTTTGCCAAATCCCATTGGGGCGATAAAGCATGATCAAAATAAGAGCTAGGCCATATAACAATTGACGAATAATCTCGACGTCCATAATGACCGAGCCAAATAAAAATTGTTGAACTGGGGCTGCAATACTTCGTAATATCTCCGGAAAGATCGCCAATAAAATTGCGCCTAGAATGACGCCAGGGATATGTCCCATGCCCCCCAATACCACCATGGCCAAGACCACAATCGACTCCCATAGAGTGAATGACTCTGGCGAGACAAAACCTTGAAAGGCTGCAAACAAAACTCCTGCTGCTCCTGCAAAACTTGCACCAATGGCGAAGGCCAGTAGTTTCATATTGCGAGTATTAATACCCATCGCCTCAGCAGCAATCTCATCTTCACGGATTGCGATCCAAGCACGACCAGTTCGTGAGTGCTCTAAACGCGAACATACTAATGCAACCAGAACGGCTAGTAGTAGGAAGAAGTAGAACACCAAATACAGGGAAGGAATCTGTAAACCAAATAAAGAAAGGGGTTTGGATAAGTTCAATCCAAATAGTTGAATGGAATCAATGTTCCCAATCCCTTTGGGCCCATTCGTAAAGTTGATTGGTCGATCTAAATTATTTAGAAAGATACGAATGATTTCTCCAAACCCCAAGGTGACAATTGCCAAATAATCACCGCGTAATTTGAGGGTCGGAAATCCTAATAAGATCCCAAACAATGCTGCTAACGCAAATGAAATAATCAGCGCCCCCCATAATGGGAAGTGCATCCCAGCTGGAAAGGCATTCGCAATTGCAGGAAAGTGCGTTGTTAGATGCGGGGAGGCCAATAGGGCATAGCTGTATGCACCTACGGCATAAAAAGCGATGTAACCTAAATCCAATAAGCCAGCAAAGCCAATGACCACATTCAAGCCCAATGCCAGCACTACATATAACAAAGCAAAATCAAGAACGCGTACCCAGTAATTACCGCCAGCAGCACCTACTACCCAAGGTAATAGCAATAAGGTCAGGGTACTGAATACCCAAAATCGTTTATCTCGAAGAGAGTAAGGTGGTGACAGGTGCTTAAGCACGGTCGGACACCTTCTCGCCCAAGAGCCCTCGCGGACGAAGCACTAACACCAAAATAAGCACCATGAAAGCAAAAATATCCTGGTAATTTGATCCTAAGACCCCGCCGGTCCAATCGCCAATATAGCCAGCTCCCAAAGCCTCAATCAGGCCAAGCAACAAACCTCCAAGCATTGCCCCTTGAATATTACCGATACCCCCCAGAACGGCCGCCGTGAACGCCTTAAGCCCCGGAATAAATCCCATGGCAAAGTGAGCATTGCCATAGTTCGTTGCCATCATGACCCCTGCCAAGGCGGCGAGTGAACCACCCAACATAAACGTAATAGAGATAACACGATTCGGATTAACGCCCATCAGGGCAGCAATATTGGGTTGCTCTGCGGTTGCCCGCATTGCTCGTCCCAAGCGTGTTTTATGAACGATTAGTAGGAGTAAGCCCATCACGATGAAAGAACTTAAAACAATCACAATTTCTTTTGCGGTCACTGTTGCTCCGGAGCCAAATAAATCAATAGGGGTTGAAGGCAACAATTGTGGGTAAGTCAAGGGATTGCGTGACCAAATCATCATGGCCAGAGTTTGTAATAGGACCGATACTCCAATCGCAGAAATGAGGGGCGCCAAACGCGGAGCATTGCGTAAGGGTCGATATGCAAAACGCTCAATCAGAAAGCTGAGTGCCGCGCAGACTGCCATTGCCCCTAATAAAACAATCAATAGCATGGCCCACGATGGTAATCCTAGAGGTAACTGCATGATCAAAGTGATCAGGGTCAAGGACACCATAGCGCCCACCATTAAGACCTCGCCATGGGCAAAATTAATAATTCCTAAAATCCCATAGACCATGGTGTAGCCCAAAGCAATCAAGGCATAGATGCTCCCTAGCACTAAGCCATTCACAATTTGTTGCAACAGAATATCCATAGACCTTAGTCTACAAAGAAATAAGCACCGCAGTGCGGTGCTTATTTGTTCGTTCTTACATCTTTATGATTTCAAGGACTGACTTCTTTTTATCCTTGTAGTCATAAAGCGTAATGACACTTGCTTTTAGGTCGCCCTTATCATCAAAGGCAATATTACCGATCAAACCCTTCATCTGAGTTTGTGGCATCGCCGCCAAAATTTTGGCAGTTTCTACAGAATTTGCGCGCTTCATAGCATCAACAATGACATAGACAGCATCGTAGGCAAAGGGTGCATAGATATCGACATCGATATTGAAGCGCTCCTTATATTTCTTCTGAAACTCAGGACCTGCCTCCATTTTCGATAA
>DENG01000100.1:4895-18963 GCA_002359975.1 Polynucleobacter sp. UBA2650 | reverse complement strand
CCCACAATCTTGGCTTTAATGCCGAGTTCCTGAGCTTGCTTAGCTAAGGGGCCACCCGTGGCATCCATACCACCATACATAATGACATCAGGCTTCCCTGCTTTGACCTTAGTCAAAATCGCCTTAAAGTCGGTTGCCTTGTCATTTGTTGCTTCACGGGCTAGTACTTTGATACCGGCAGCTTTTGCTGTTTTCTCAAATTCATCAGCAAGCCCTTTGCCATACTGGGTTGAATCATCAATGATGGCTACCACTTTTGCCTTGATGTTATTCGCCACATAATTCGCTAATGCGGGCCCCTGTTGTGCATCGGTTGCTACCAATCGATAGGTCGTCTTGAAACCTTGCTTGGTGTAATCCGGATTAGTGGCCGATGGAGACACTTGTGTAATACCAGCATCACTATAAATCTTTGCTGCTGGAATACTGGTTCCAGAATTCAAGTGCCCAACCACAGCAACCACTTTTGCATCGACTAATTTTTGAGCAACCTGAGTGGCGGTCTTTGGATCTGCTGCATCGTCTTCAGGAACTAACTTCAGCACTACTTTTTTACCATTAATAGTGAGGCCTGCTTTGTTAATTTCCTCGACTGCAAGTAAGGCTCCGTTTTCATTCTGCTTACCCATATGGGCAATGGATCCCGTAATAGGCGCAACGTGCCCAATCTTAATCTCATTGTCTGCAGGCTTTCCACAGGCTGCCAATAGGGCGATAGCGACTCCTGACAACAGACCATATGAGAATACTTTTTGATACGTTTTCATAGCCAAAATCTCCTAAGGATGATGAAATAATATTTAACTAGGGTGAGTCAAATTCTTTGGTAGCGAAAAGATAACGTCTTCAATCACTCCGTCTAAAGAACGCACTTGACGCGGTCCAAACTCTTGAATCCGCGATACGATCGCTTGTGCCAAACTCTCTGGGGCTGAAGCACCTGCAGTAAGCCCGATACGCTTCTTACCAGCGAACCATTCTGGCTGAAGCTGTTCTGGAGCATCCACCATGTAAGCAGGTACGCCAAGTTTTTCAGCTAATTCTCTCAGGCGATTCGAATTCGAACTCGCCTTGCTACCCACGACAATCACTAACTCCACTTTGGGAGCCATGAACTTGACCGCATCTTGTCGGTTTTGGGTGGCGTAGCAAATATCTTGTTTCTTGGGTTGAATAATTTTAGGAAATTTCTTCGTGAGTGCATTCACAATTTCTTTAGTCTCATCCACCGATAAGGTAGTTTGTGTAACAAAGGCTAAATTTTCATTCGCCGAGAAAGCGAGTTTCTCCACATCTTCAATACTTTCAATTAAAAAAATGCCCTTATCCACTTGGCCCATCGTGCCCTCAACTTCAGGATGTCCGGCATGACCAATCATAAATACCGTATAGCCATCCTTGCACAACTTGACAACTTCTACATGAACCTTGGTTACCAATGGGCAGGTTGCGTCATACACCTGCAAGCCACGATTCTCGGCCTCTTTACGCACTTCTTGAGAGACCCCATGTGCACTGTATATAACAATCGACCCACGTGGAATTTCTTCTATCTCATCCACAAATATTGCACCCTTCTCGCGCAACTCGTCAACAACATATTTGTTATGAACAATTTCATGGCGGACATAGATGGGTGCGCCAAAACGATTCAATGCTTCATTCACGATATTGATGGCGCGATCAACGCCCGCACAAAACCCACGCGGCTGTGCCAACAAAATTTCAGAGGAATCTTGTGATGTACTGGTATTTGACATGGTTTGTTTTTTACAAAATAGCAACTATTTCAGCTTCAAAACTGAGGTCTTTACCTGCCAAGGGGTGGTTGAAATCGAACCACGCGCCTTCCTCGTTAATCGACTGTAATACACCTGCATATTGTGCCCCGCCTGGAGCATTAAACTCAACAATATCACCTGGCTTAAATTCTGATACCTCGTCAGTATTGCAGACTAAGGTCTCCATAGAGACCCACTGCACTAACTCTGGCTTGTGCTCCCCAAAGCCTTCTTTTGCCGAGATCGTGGCGGAACGTTTCTCACCAGCCTTTGCGCCCATTAATGCTTTTTCAAAGCAGGGGGCAAATTGACCGGTTCCCAACTGCATAGTCGCAGGGCTATCCTCAAAGGTATTGATGTAGTCCTCCCCGTTGGGCAAAACCAAACGGTAATTCAGGGTCAAAAAAGCAGTGGGGGTAACGGTAAGCTCACTCATATGGCCATTGTAGCGAGAGAGTCCCAGCATCGCCCAATCTCTTCATGGCCAAAAGCCCATCAGCCTCGGGAAAAATTACGCCTCCAGGGTGCGAGCTCCCTCTCCGATGCAGAATTACTAGCCATTTTTTTAAGGGCGGGCGTGAAGGGCAAAAGTGCCGTTTCACTGGCACAAGATCTCTTGACACAATTTCAAGGGATTCAGGGGCTAGTGAATGCAAATACCGAAGATATTTGTAAGTGCTTTGGGATGGGGCCATCGAAGTGGGCACAAATTCAAGCTGCCTATGAACTTGTTAGGCGCTGTCTCCAAGAAAGTCTATGCGCTGGGGCTGTTTTTAGTTCCCTCCTCCAGGTCAGAGAGTTTTTACAGGCCAAAATTGGGAGACTACCTCATGAGGTCTTCTTATGTCTTTACCTAGACTCCAGTAACCGACTCATCGAATGCCAAGAGCTTTTTAGAGGTTCGATTGACCGAACGGCCATCTACCCCAGAGAAATAATTAAAGAGTCCTTAGCGCGAAACGCAAGCAGCCTCATCGTTGCCCACAACCACCCTGGCGGGAACCCTCTCCCAAGCCCTCAAGATGAATTGATCACTAAAGACCTTCAGGAGGCCCTTTCTTGGGTTGATATTGAACTTCTCGATCACTGCATTGTTGCAGGGCATGGATTTTTCTCATTTTCAGATGCAGGCCTTTTAAATAGGCTATAAATGATAGTAATTACTAACTTAATATAAGGTGCCCTACTCACCGCGATGCTTTCCCTAGCCCTAATCGCTAGATGCCTGCTACAATCTTTGTTTTTCGTAATAAAGGAGTGTGTCATGGCAAAAGTTTGCCAAGTCACTGGGAAAAAGCCAATGGTTGGCAATAATGTTTCCCATGCAAACAATAAGACCAAACGTCGCTTTTTGCCTAATTTGCAAAATCGTCGCTTTTGGGTTGAATCTGAAAATCGTTGGGTTAGCCTTCGTTTAACGAATGCTGGTTTACGCATCATCGACAAGAACGGAATTGATTCTGTTTTGGCCGATCTTCGTGCTCGCGGTCAAGTTTAAGGAATATCTGAATGGCTAAGGGCGCAAGAGAGAAAATTAAGTTGGAGTCCAGTGCTGGTACTGGTCACTTCTATACCACTACAAAGAACAAAAGAACCAAACCAGAAAAAATGGAGATCATGAAGTTTGATCCAAAGGTTCGTAAGCACGTCGCTTACAAAGAAACAAAGATTAAGTAAGTCTTAATCTTCCATTGAAATAAACCCGCTTAATGCGGGTTTTTTCTTTACTTAGTTTGAGTAACGTCTAAGGCGCAGCGAGAACTCTTTAAGAGAGTTTGGTCCAGCCTCTTCCGCTCGATGGCACCAAGAACGCAACTGGGTTAACAGTTGCTCGCGGGTCGCATTGGAGCGCCCCCAAATAGCATGGAGTTCACGACGCATCTCAATCATCTTGCGCAACTGAGGATTGGTCTTCATTAACTCCTCCAGTTTTTGTTTTTCATCAGAGCTTAGCTTTGCTTCGTCCTTATAAAGCCAATCTCGCGCATCTTTAAGGTGAGTGGCAAACTCTTGCATGTTCTGGAACTCATTGGCAATACAGCGTTGTAAGGTTTTGCTGTAGCGGGCCATGATTTCGTAACGATTGGCAATAACAGCCTCAAGGGTTTGATCATCTGCCGGGCGAACCTCGGAAAGCACAGGCTTGGGGGGGACCTTTTTCACCTTAGCCAGGCCAAGGGAACTTAGGGCACAGATATACATCCAACCAATATCAAACTCATACCACTTGTTTGACAGCTTTGCGCTAGTCGCATAGGTGTGATGGTTGTTATGTAACTCCTCGCCACCTATCAAGATTCCCCAGGGAACAATATTGGTTGAAGCGTCTTCACAATCGTAGTTGCGATACCCCCAGAAGTGGCCGATACCATTAATAACGCCGGCAGCAGTAATCGGAATCCATAGCATTTGTACTGCCCAAACAGTAGCGCCAATCCCGCCAAACAGAAATACATCGATGATTAACATCAGACCAACACCCTGCCACGAGAACTTAGAGTAGATGTTGCGCTCCATCCAATCATCCGGGGTGCCATGTCCAAACTTATCGAGGGTCTCTTGCTTAGCAGCCTCTATCTTATAAAGTTCAGCGCCACGCAATAAAACAGTATCAATACCCAAAATTTGTGGGCTATGGGGATCGTCTACGGACTCGCATTTAGCATGGTGCTTGCGATGTACAGATGCCCATTCTTTGGTAACCATTCCAGTGGTTAACCACAACCAAAAACGGAAAAAGTGGGAAGGTAGTGGATGCAGGTCTAGAGCACGATGGGCTTGGCAACGATGTAAAAAAATCGTCACACTTGCAATAGTGATATGGGTCATCACAAGGGTGAAAATAACAATCTGCCACCACGCCCAATCCAGATAGCCATTGGCCAACCATTGCATCAATGAATCATGAAACGAAGTGAGTCCGCTAATTTCCAAACAAGTTCTCCAAAAGGAATCTAGGCTATGAAGCCCTATACCCCTTTATTTTAAGGCTTTCGGCGTAATACTGCCCCGAAGAACCCGTCAGTTCCATGGATATGCGGCCAAACCTGCCACCAGGGCTTGGCATTACTGCTTCCCAGGGGTATTCCATCATGTAAAAAATGTTGGCCAAGGGCTTCTGCTGCTGGCAAAACCTCGAATTCTGGGTGTTTTTCTAGAAAAAGTTCTACAAGTCCCTGATTTTCTTGATCTAAAAGACTGCAGGTTGCGTAGACCAAGCGACCACCCGGTTTTACTAATCGGCCTGCAGATTCCAGGATCGCTAGCTGAGTTTGGCCTAATTTCTTGATTTCCTCAGGGGTCTGACGCCACTTGAGGTCTGGATTACGCCGAATAGTTCCCAAACCACTGCAGGGGGCATCCACCAGCACCCGATCAATCTTGCCAGCAAGGCGCTTAATCTTGGGATCGTTTTCACTATCAATCCAAACTGGATGAACATTTGATAAACCACTGCGCGCAAGACGTGGTTTTAGGTTTGCCAGTCGTCGCTCGGATGTATCAAAGGCATACAACCTACCTGTGCTTCGCATCATGGCGCCCAGAGCCAATGTCTTGCCGCCTGCGCCTGCACAAAAATCTACCACCATCTCACCGCGTTTTGGGGCGAGCAGATGACACAGGATTTGACTACCCTCATCCTGCACTTCAAAGAGGCCATCCTTGAACCAGGTCGAGGTTTGCAAGGAAGGCTTTCCAAAGATGCGGATGCCATCTAAAGAATAGGGGGTTGGGATTGCCTCAAAGCGATTGGTGCTGGCATTCATTTGCGTAAGCAGATCGTCTCGATTAATCTTCATGGTATTGACACGCAAATCAAGGGGTGCGGGTTTCATAAGAGTCTCTGCTAATTGCTCACACTGCTCTTTACCAAGTGATTGAGTTAGTTCATTCCACAACCATTCTGGTAGATTATTTTTAATCATTGGGGCAAGTGCATTGCGATCAACTTGTCCGTAACGCTGCAACCACTCAAACTCATCTGTTTGTAATACAAAGGCTAAATCTGCTAAGGCGCTTTCTAAGCGATTGCCCGATCCAAGCCCGCCCTCAGAGAGCGCTGAAACCAAGCCCAGCAAAGCTAGGCGACGTGCCTGCGGTCCACTACCGCTAGCTGCAAACTGCGAGAACTCGTTTTTACGTCGTAACACTGCGAAGGCAGCTTCTGCAATTAATGCTCGATCTCGATTGCCTAATTTTGGGTTTGCTCGAAAGTAACGACTAACCACGCGATCCGCGGGTTGATTAAAAAGAAGTAATTCTGGAACGATGTGCTCTAGATGAAACGCGTGCTGGGGCAAAGCCTTAGCATGCGAATAATTTTTTTGCCCCTGAGGATTGATGGGCTCATTAGGTTTAGCGTTCTTTGCTTTTGCGTATTTCTTTTCTCCCGCCAGGCGCTTGGAAGACCCATACGATGCGGATGATTTTTTAGAAGTATTTTTCATGTAAATGAGATGTACTGTGATTCAGGTGGATGGATATGCACAGTATTTCCCTCGATCTGTAAACGTTGGTTAATAAACCATTCAACCGCTAAAGGGTAAATGTAGTGTTCCATTTTTAAGACCCGTGCTGCCAAACGACTTGCATCATCATCGCGCAATATAGGGACCTCACCCTGACAAATGATAGGGCCTTCATCCACACCGGCACTCACAAAATGAACGGTAGCCCCATGCGTCGTATCGCCCGCCTCTAGAGCACGTTCATGTGTATGCAAACCGGGGTAACGTGGTAACAAGGATGGATGAATATTGATTATGCGACCCTCATAATGCTTGATAAAGGCTGGGGTGAGGATTCTCATAAAACCAGCCAAAATCAATAAATCGGCTCCATAGTGGTCAATTTCGTGAATAAGGGCCTCATCAAAAGCATCGCGACTCGCAAAATCACGATGATTAAGCACTTGTGTGGAAATGCCCTGAGACCTAGCAAAATCAAGGCCCTTTGCCTCTGGATTATTACTAATAACCCCTGTAAATCGAACATCCCATGACTTTGCAGTAGCGGTCTTGAGGATTGCTTCTAAATTAGAGCCCCGCCCAGAAATTAAGGAAACGATTGAATGCATGACCAACAATATAATTCAAGGTTAGCCTGAAAGCGAACTGTGAAGGTAATTCGACGTTTTTATTCATCCTCTACTCGCCCTCCCTGCGCCCTCACCATTGGTAATTTTGATGGGGTTCATCGAGGACACCAAGCATTGCTCCAGCAATTGGTGCAAGGGGCTCGTGCGCGCGAGCTATCTAGCTGCGTATTAACGTTTGAGCCTCATCCCCGCGAATTCTTCACCCCTAATGATGCACCACCCCGTATCCAAAATTTACGCGATAAGCTACTGGCATTAAAAAGTCTTGGTTTGGACTCAATTATGATTGCTGAATTCAATCAGGCATTTGCGCTACTAAGTCCCACAGAATTTGTTACAGAAATCCTAGTAAAGCAACTCAACACTAAATGGATTTTTGTGGGTGATGATTTTTGTTATGGCGCCAAACGTGCTGGTAATTTTGCAAGCCTGAAGGCCGCTGGTCAACAATATGGATTTGAGGTCACCAGTATCTCTACGGTACTTCAGGAGAACGAAAGAATTTCAAGTTCTCTTGTGCGCCGCGCTCTTGAAAAAGGCGACATGCTACTAGCCAGTAGCTTGCTTGGTCGCCTCTTCTCTATTTCTGGTCATGTCTTGTATGGCAAACAATTAGGACGTCAACTGGGTTTCCCTACACTCAATCTTTCAGTATCGACCCTGCGGCGCTCCCATCAACCAGTTACTAGCGGTATTTTTGTGGCTCAGGTTCATGGTCTTGCCAAAGAAGCTCTGCCAGCAGTGGCTAGCCTAGGCGTTCGTCCATCTGTAGAGAGTTCTGGGGAAGTCTTATTAGAGACCCATGTATTTAATTTCAATCAATCGGTCTATGGGAAATTAGTTTGCGTAGAATTGCTAGAGCGACTGCATGAAGAGCGGAAATACCCTGATCTAAAAACCTTACAAGCTGCAATCCAACATGATGCGCAAATGGCGCGCGATTATTTTCATAAGAAAAATATGTATGTCTGACAAATCCTCTGCTTACCCCGTTAATCTCCTTGAGACCTCATTCCCCATGCGTGGAGATTTGCCTAAGCGTGAGCCACAATGGGTTGAAGAGTGGCAACGCAATAAAGTGTACGAAGCGATCCGCTCGGCTCATGCGGGCGAACCTAGTTTCATCCTTCACGATGGCCCCCCTTATGCCAATGGTGATATTCATATTGGTCACGCAGTCAATAAAATCCTTAAGGACATGATTGTCAAGTCACGTTGGCTAATGGGCTTTGACGCAATTTATGTGCCAGGCTGGGATTGCCATGGTATGCCCATTGAGATCCAAATAGAAAAACAATTTGGTAAGAATTTACCCACTGCCCAAGTGCAAGCCAAGGCACGTGAGTATGCAAAAGAACAGGTTGCAAAACAGAAAAAAGATTTTCAACGTCTTGGTGTCTTAGGCGAGTGGGATGAGCCTTATCTCACTATGGACTTTCAAAACGAGGCTGATGAGATCCGCGCTCTAGGAGAAATCTGGAAGAAGGGGTATGTATTCCGGGGACTAAAACCTGTTAATTGGTGCTTTGATTGCGGCTCCGCGCTCGCTGAAGCGGAAGTAGAGTATCAAGATAAAACCGATCCTGCCGTTGATGTGGGCTTTGCCTTTGATACGGCGCAGTTAAATTCATTAGCAAATGCTTTTGGATTAAAAGAGCTTCCCAATAAACCGGGTATGGCGGTCATTTGGACTACAACACCTTGGACCTTACCTGCCAATCAAGCGCTTAATGCACATCCCGATCTGGAATACGCCTTGGTCGAGACGCAAAAGCAAATCCTGCTACTTGCTCAAGACCGTGTCAAAGAATGTCTGGAGCAATATGGTTTTGAAGGGAAAGTTCTAGGTACCTGTAAAGGTAAGGCCCTTGAGGGTATCTCTTTCTGGCACCCTCTAGCCAGCCTAGACCCGGGGTATAAACGATTGGCACCCATTTACTTAGCAGAGTATGTCACCTTAGACACGGGTACCGGCTTAGTTCACTGTGCGCCTGCCTACGGTGAGGAAGATTTCAAATCCTGTAAAACAAATGGCTTAGCGGATCAAGGCATCATAAATCCTGTTATGGGTGATGGTGTTTATGCATCATCATTGCCCCTGTTTGCTGGGCAGCATATTTGGAAAGCAAATACCAATATTGTTAAAGCCCTAGAGCAAGCGGGTAGCCTTGTTAAGAATAAGTCGTATACGCACTCTTATATGCATTGCTGGCGTCATAAAACGCCCATTATTTATCGTGCTACCTCCCAGTGGTTTGCCAGTATGGATAAAAAACCATCGGATGGGAAAGCATCTCTTCGCGAAACAGCACTTGCTGGTATTGAAAGCACTCTCTTTTATCCAGCCTGGGGTAAACAACGTCTTCATAGCATGATTGCAAACCGCCCCGATTGGACCCTATCGCGCCAACGGCAATGGGGTGTTCCCATGGCATTCCTAATCCATAAAGAAACGGGTGAGCCCCATCCGCGCACTCCAGAACTTCTAGAAAAGATTGCTCAACTCGTTGAGAAGGGTGGTATCGAGGCCTGGCAAGCTTTAGATCTTGCCGATTTAATTGGTGATGAATCTAAGCATTATGAAAAAAACCGAGATACCTTAGATGTTTGGTTTGACTCTGGCACTACGCACTGGCACGTTATGCGGGGCTCACATCGTACTGCCCTCTACCGTAAAGAAAGTGAAGGTGAGGCTGGTCGCTGGGCTGATTTATACCTAGAGGGTTCTGATCAACACCGTGGCTGGTTTCATTCATCCTTATTAACGGGTGCGATGCTAGATGGCAAGCCTCCGTATAAAGCACTTCTTACCCACGGCTTCACGGTTGATGGTCAGGGTCGCAAGATGAGTAAATCGGTCGGCAATGTCATTGCTCCGCAACAGGTAGCCGATAAATTAGGTGCTGAGATCATTCGACTTTGGGTTGCCTCAACCGATTACTCCGGAGAGATGTCGATCTCTGATGAGATATTAAAACGTGTGGTTGAGAGCTATCGTCGTATGCGTAATACCTTACGCTTTCTGCTTGCTAATCTCACAGACTTTGATCCAAAGAGTCATTCAATGCCAGTATCCGATTGGCTTGAGATGGATCGTTACAGTCTAGCGCTTGCAGCAGATTTACAAAAAACCATTGAGGCTCATTACCGTAACTATGAGTTTCATCCAGCTGTATCGAAAATACTTGGTTTCTGCTCTGAGGATTTGGGAGGCTTTTATTTAGATATCCTGAAAGATCGCCTTTATACAATGGCGCCCAACTCGCCAGGTCGTCGCTCCGCACAAAATGCACTATTTCATATCACGCAGCATTTACTCAAATGGCTATCGCCCTTCTTAAGCTTTACTGCTGAAGAAGCATGGCAGTCTTATCCCCACTTTGCCAAACAGCCCAAGAGCCCCTCGATCTTCACCGAGCAATTTGGGTCATTCCCAGATATTGCCAACCAAAATGAGCTACTCCAAAAATGGCAACGGATTCGTGAGATTCGTTCTGAGATTACCAAAGCCATTGAAGTAGAACGCGAGGCAGGAAAAATTGGGTCTTCTTTGCAAGCAGAATTAAGTATCGAGGTGGCAGCATCCGACTTTGCACTACTCAACTCACTTGGAGTTGATCTGCGCTTTGTCACAATCACCTCTAAAGCAGAGATCACTCAATCTAACAGTAATGCAATGGCTATTACTGTTAAACCAAGCACCGCTCAAAAATGCGCGCGCTGCTGGCACCATACAAGCGATGTTGGATCACACTCCGAGCACCCTGACATTTGTGGTCGCTGCATCAGCAACCTCTATGGCGAGGGCGAGAAACGCCAATTTGTATAACTATGGATAAATATCAAAGCCCCAATGGATCAACTCGGTGGTATCTCGTACTAGCCTTGCTGATCCTCATAGTTGACCAAATTACCAAATGGTGGGCACAAATCAGTCTGCCCATGGGTCAAGCACTTGCGGTGACTGATTTTTTGAACTGGTTTCTCATTTATAACCCTGGGGCTGCATTCTCATTTTTATCCCAAGCAGGAGGCTGGCAACGCTGGTTTTTTACCATCGTCGGGATCCTTGCTGCTGTGGTCATTATTTGGCTCCTCCAAAAAAATACACACGATCGTTCATTTTGTATCGCCCTCTCACTAATCCTGGGCGGTGCTATTGGCAATGTGCTGGATCGCCTTTTGTATGGGGCTGTAGTCGACTTTATCGATGTGCACTATCAAGGTTGGCATTGGCCTGCATTTAATATCGCTGACAGTGCCATCTCTATTGGTGCTACATTAATCGTTATCAACGAGATTAGGCGTGCCATTACGCAACGTAGCTAGTCTTACTGAAAGATCGGAATGGATGCAATGGCTTCCTTAGCAAATAAAAAAATTGTGTTGGGGATCTCTGGTGGGATCGCTGCCTATAAATCAGCAGAGCTGGCTCGTGCCTTAATACAAGAAGGCGCTCAGGTTCAGGTGGTGATGACCGAAGCTGCACAGCAATTTATTACTCCCGTAACACTGCAAGCTCTCACGGGGCAATCGGTATACACCAATCAATGGGATGGTCGCATTGCCAATAACATGGCACATATTGAACTCTCTCGCCAAGCGGATGCAATCCTAATCGCACCAGCAAGTGCCGATTTAATGGCTAAACTTTCTTTAGGTCTTGCAGACGATCTTTTGAGCACGCTATGCCTCGCTCGCGACTGCCCACTTCTGATCGCTCCTGCCATGAATCTACAAATGTGGGCCCATCCCGCAACCCAACGAAGTCTTGAACGTCTTAACAAAGATGGTGTTATGGTCTTAGGTCCTGGGAGCGGTGATCAAGCCTGCGGAGAGGTCGGCTTAGGTCGCATGCTTGAGCCCTCCGAAATCTGTGAGCAATTGATTGCTTTCTTTCAGCCTCAGGTTCTCAAAAATAAACGGGTGCTTATTACGGCTGGCCCCACCTTTGAGGCGATTGATCCAGTTCGCGGCATCACGAACCTTAGCTCAGGCAAGATGGGCTTTGCGGTAGCGCAAGCAGCTGTTGAGGCTGGCGCCCAAGTGCATCTGATTGCTGGTCCCTGCGATCTAGCTACCCCCCTCGTCAGTAGCGGAAGAATTTTGCGTACTAATGTCACTAGTGGCGAAGAAATGTATCAAGCAGTATTAGATTCGGCAACCTGTGATGTATTTTTTGCTGTTGCGGCCGTAGCTGACTGGACGATTGCGAATCGCGCCAAACAAAAGATTAAGCGTCAAGAACAAACTGATCTCGATTTACAATTTCGCTCTAATCCTGACATTTTGTTAGAAATGGCGAAAATTGCTAAACGCAAATCCAAACCCTATTGTGTTGGTTTTGCTGCCGAGACCGATCGGCTTGGTAAGCATTGCAAAGAAAAGCGGGTTCGCAAAGGTATCCCGATGATCGTTGGCAATATTGGGCCTGCAACCTTCGGCTTAGATACGAACGAGATTTTAGTGGTGGATGAAAAAGGCAGTAAAAACTTGGGGCGAGCGAGTAAGCTCGATCTGGCCCGACGTCTGATTGCGATTGTGGCAACCCGTATTTCGTAAAGGATCTTCAGTGCAAGTACTTCAAGTCAAAATACTCGACGAGCGGATGCGCTCACAAATGCCAAGTTACGGGACCCCTGGTAGTGCGGGATTAGATCTGCGCGCTTGCATTGATCAAGCCATTGAGTTAGTTCCTGGCAAAACAGAGTTAATCCCAACCGGTCTTGCGATTTATATTGAAGACCCACGTTATGCGGCGATGATCTTGCCACGCTCAGGACTTGGTCATAAACACGGAATTGTCTTAGGTAATTTGGTGGGCTTAATCGACTCTGATTATCAGGGTCCATTAATGGTGAGCGCCTGGAATCGCAGCACAACTCCATTCAAACTGGAGCCGATGGAACGCTTAGCGCAATTAGTCATCGTTCCTGTGCAACAAGTGGAATTAAAAATCGTGCCTGAGTTTGTCAGCAGCACCCGCGGCAGTGGCGGATTTGGAAGTACTGGACGCGGATAAATCCGCATCCAGTCTTCATTAAATCTCTTCTACCGGTTCAGCACTGGCTTTATTAGCTCTACTTGGTGGAGTATTTGATGATTGAATATCGAGCTTAACCTTACCTTCATCATCAATATCAACCAGTACTGATCCACCGTGGGCTAAACGACCAAATAGCAGCTCGTCAGCCAAGGCTTTGCGTACAGTATCTTGAATGATTCGCTGCATTGGTCTAGCACCCATCAATGGGTCAAAGCCATGTTTTGCTAAGTAGGCACGTAATGCAGGACTAAAGACAGCATCCACTTTCTTCTCATGCAACTGTTCTTCAAGTTGCATCAAGAACTTATCAACTACCCGCATGATGATTGATTCATCCAAGGCCTTGAAGGATACGATTGCATCTAAACGGTTACGGAACTCTGGGGTGAAGAACTTCTTGATATCAGCCATCTCATCACCCTGCTCACGGGCATTAGTAAAGCCCATGGTTGACTTCTGCATAGCCTCGGCACCCGCATTAGTAGTCATGATGATGATGACATTTCGGAAATCAGTTTTGCGCCCATTGTTATCGGTCAAGGTGCCATGATCCATCACCTGTAACAGAATATTGAAAATATCCGGATGTGCTTTTTCGATCTCATCTAGCAATAAGACGCAATGGGGTTTCTTAGAAACCGCTTCGGTTAAAAGGCCGCCTTGGTCAAAGCCCACATAACCTGGGGGCGCCCCGATCAAGCGACTGACCGCATGACGCTCCATATACTCAGACATATCAAAGCGCAACAGCTCGATACCCATAATGAATGCAAGCTGTTTAGCAACCTCTGTCTTTCCGACCCCAGTAGGTCCAGAGAACAAGAATGAGCCGATCGGGCGATCAACCTTACCCAAGCCAGCCCGGGTCATCTTAATAGCGCTGGCCAAAGCCTCAATCGCAGGATCTTGACCAAACACGACGCTCTTGATATCGCGATCTAGGGTCTGTAATTTACTGCGATCATCCACCGATACCGATTGCGGCGGAATACGTGCAATCTTTGCAACAATTTCCTCGATCTCTTGGCGACTAATGGTCTTCTTTTGCTTTGACTTGGGCAAGATGCGCTGAGCAGCACCTGCTTCATCAATGACATCAATCGCTTTGTCAGGTAAATGTCGATCATTGATATAGCGCGAGGA
>DENG01000100.1:0-4887 GCA_002359975.1 Polynucleobacter sp. UBA2650 | reverse complement strand
TCGAAACGGGATTTCAAGCCACGCAAAATTTGTACTGTCTGATCCACAGTAGGCTCAACCACATCCACCTTCTGGAAACGTCGAGATAGCGCTGCATCTTTCTCAAAAATGCCACGGTACTCGGTAAAGGTAGTTGCCCCAATGCACTTTAAAGTACCGCTTGATAAAGCAGGCTTCAATAGATTACTGGCATCGAGAGTACCTCCAGATGCTGCGCCCGCACCAATCAAGGTATGAATTTCATCGATGAAGAGGACCCCATGGGCGTTATCTTTTAATGATTTAAGAACACTCTTGAGACGTTGCTCAAAATCCCCACGGTATTTAGTGCCGGCAAGCAAGGCGCCCATGTCTAAAGAATAGACCGTGGCGTTCGCCAAAATATCAGGCACCTCTCCCTTTGTAATTCTCCAGGCCAGTCCTTCGGCAATCGCAGTTTTGCCAACACCCGCCTCACCCACCAACAGTGGGTTATTTTTACGACGACGGCATAAGACCTGGATCACACGCTCCACTTCACTATCACGACCGATCAATGGGTCGATCTTGCCTTGGCGAGCAAGGGCATTAAGATTTTGTGTAAATTGATCTAAGGGGCTTTCTTTGCCACCACTCGCTGCCTCTTCGGCATCAGGGCTGGCCTCAGCCGCTTTGGCGGGCTCGGTATTATCTTTACGAACGCCATGACTAATGAAGTTGACTACATCCAAACGGGTAACCCCTTGCTGTTGCAAGAAATACACCGCATGTGAATCTTTCTCGCCAAAGATAGCTACGAGCACATTGGCGCCCGTGACCTCTTTTTTACCATTCGAGGTTGATTGGACATGCATGATGGCACGTTGAATGACCCGCTGAAATCCTAAGGTTGGCTGCGTATCGACCTCTTCAGTTCCTGGGACCACCGGCGTGTTGTCATTGATAAAATTCTTGAGTTGTGAGCGCAACTCAGCAATATTTACGGCACAAGCCTTCAAAACCTCAACCGAGGTCGCGTTATCCAGCAATGCCGATAGAAGATGCTCAACGGTGATGAACTCGTGGCGAGCTGCTCTCGCATCCACAAAAGCCATGTGTAAGCTTACTTCTAGTTCTTGAGCAATCATGCTTCCTCCATAGTGCACTGCAAGGGGTGGCCCGCTTCACGGGAACGTTCTATTACTTGATGTACTTTAGTGGAAGCTACATCGCGGGTAAAGATACCGCATACACCTTTACCAGCAAGATGCACTTGCAACATGATTCGCGTTGCTGTCTCTTGGTCTTTATTGAAATACTCTTGAATAACCATCACCACAAACTCCATAGGGGTGTAGTCATCATTCAATAGCATGACTTTGTACATGGCAGGCACCTTGACTTTCTCAGCTTGCCGTTCCAGTAAAGCCGTATCTTCCTTATACGGGATTACTGGATTTCCTCCAGGAGGTGTTTTGGGGTTTTGACTCATTAGAACCATTCTAACCACACAGAAAAAATTCGGCCAAAATTGGTTTTTCCTTTACGAAAATCCCTGAAAAACAAGGCATTTTTGTCATATTGGGGTAATTTTTATAAAAAAAAGGGGNNGGGGTTTTCACGTGTTATTCGGTCATATTTCCTTGACACCCCCTTAAAAAGGGCAAACAATCGATCTTGTGGTGTCTTTCTCGTATGAGATTTACCTGCATTAGGCGTGTTGTGGTGTGAGACCAATAAATGGTGTTTCTTCGCTTCACGGTTGTTTTTAAAGATTTTTGTAATGGAGTTCGCATGGCGACCGGAGTTGTTAAGTGGTTTAATGATGCAAAAGGTTTCGGGTTTATTAAACCTGATGATGGTGAAGAAGAGTTGTTTGCACATTTCAGTGCAATCACGATGAGTGGTTTTAAAACCCTCAAAGAAGGCCAAAAGGTAACGTTTGACATTACCCAAGGTCCAAAGGGTAAGCAAGCTACAAATATTCAAGCTGGCTGATCACTTCCTGATCCCAAACAAAAACCCCAGGGTCAAACCTGGGGTTTTTCTTTTGTAGCTAACGCACTTACATATTGTCGATCATGACCTGACCAAAGCCGGAACAAGAAACTTGTGTCGAACCTGGTAATAAACGTGCGAAGTCATACGTTACTTTCTTCGACAAAATTGCTTTCTCCATAGAAGAAATAATCAAGTCAGCCGCCTCAGTCCAGCCTAGATGACGCAACATCATTTCTGCAGAGAGGATCTCAGAACCTGGATTGACATAATCCTTACCGGCGTACTTAGGAGCAGTACCATGGGTTGCCTCAAACATCGCAATGCTATCGGACATATTGGCTCCCGGCGCAATACCAATCCCACCAACTTGGGCAGCTAGCGCATCAGAAATGTAATCGCCATTTAGGTTCAGGGTTGCGATCACACTGTATTCATTCGGACGCAATAAGATCTGTTGTAAGAACGCATCGGCAATCACATCCTTCACAATGATGTCCTTACCTGTTTTGGGATTCTTAAATTTGCACCATGGGCCGCCATCCACAAGCTGTGCACCAAATTCTTTTGTGGCTAACTCATAACCCCAGTCACGGAATCCACCCTCCGTAAATTTCATGATGTTGCCTTTATGGACTAATGTCACCGAAGGCTTGTCATTATCAATGGCGTACTGGAAAGCTTTGCGAACCAAACGCTGGGTCCCTTCGCGTGACACTGGCTTGATACCAATACTCGAAGATTCTGGGAAACGAATCTTCTTAACACCCATTTCCTTAGTCAAAAAGTCAACAATCTTCTTGGCGCCATCTGTGCCCGCTTCCCACTCGATACCGGCATAAATATCCTCGGAGTTCTCTCGGAAGATCACCATATCGGTTTTTTCAGGTTCGCGAACAGGGGAAGGCACGCCCTTGAAATAACGTACCGGACGCAAACAAACATACAAATCGAGTGACTGACGAAGGGCCACGTTTAAGGATCGAATCCCCCCACCTACAGGAGTTGTTAATGGACCCTTGATCGAAACAACATATTCCTTAACTGCTTCCAGGGTTTCGTCTGGCATCCACACGTCTGGACCATAGACCTTAGTCGATTTCTCACCAGCAAAAACCTCCATCCAAGCAATCTTGCGCTTACCACCGTAGGCTTTTTGAACGGCAGCATCGACCACCTTGATCATGACGGGGGTAATATCCAATCCAGTGCCATCTCCCTCGATAAATGGAATGATGGGATTATGGGGAACTTTGATTGAAAAATCAGCATTCACGGTAATTTTTTCACCAGCGGGAACCTTGATGTGCTTGTACATTGCGCTTTTCTCCAGTTAACGAATTCAGTATTTTCGCATGAGACTTAGAAGTCCCTACTCTAAAATGAACTATTTTAAATCTTCGACAAATATGGCAAATAAATACTTGACTGTTCTAGTGGCCTCTTGCCTGATGGGCCTTACACATGCATCGTTCGCCCAAAACCAAAAACTGACCGTCATCGAGCTCAAAGCGGGTATGTACCGCATAGAAGCTGAATTAGCAGATACACCAGCAGCTCGCCAAACGGGTCTTATGTATCGGACCTTTATGCCAACGAATTCAGGAATGCTATTTGTCTTTGAAGAAAAAGCGATTCATTGCTTCTGGATGCGCAACACCAAGCTACCCCTATCCATTGCATTCCTAGATGATGATGGCAAGATTGTGAACATCTCCGATATGGAGCCCGAGACCCAAAATAATCACTGTCCGCGCTCTTCAGTTCGCTATGCCCTCGAAATGAATCAAAAATGGTTTGCGCAACGCGCTATTGGTCCTGGGACAGTGGTTCAGGGATTACCTAAAAAGTAATGAGGCTTGGTTTAACCAAAGTGACAAACGTAATGCACGGGTTGATCGGCCCGGATTACAAAATAAGCACCTGCCTCCACGGTCCAGCTTTGACCAGCTGAAAATGATTTTTCAGCTTCGCCATTGATGCTGACATAGGCAGTTCCATCTACCACTTCCATCACTTCTTTAGTTGTCAAATCAAAGCGTAAGGTGCTAGGTAATATCACTCCAACTGATTTACGGGTACCGTCTGCCAAGGTAACGGTATGCGACACACACTTACCATCGAAGTAGACATTCGCTTTTTTACCAACTGAAACCTGATCAAACTGCATGTGTTCGCTCTCTTATCAAAATAAATGATTAATTATTTAGCACGCTTGCGCTTTGCGATTTCTGCAATACGCATGCGTAGGGCATTTAACTTAATAAATCCACCTGCATCCGCCTGGTTATAAGCTCCGCCATCATCATCAAAGGTCGCAATATTCTGATCAAATAAAGTATTTACAGAGTCGCGCGCCAATACGGATACAGAGCCTTTATACAGCTTTAGGCGAACATTACCATTGACACTCTTTTGCGTGTGATCAATTAAAGTTTGCAATGCAATCCGCTCAGGTGACCACCAATAGCCGTTATAAATAAGTGTTGCATAACGTGGCATCAGATCATCCTTAAGATGCGCCACTTCGCGGTCTAACGTAATACTTTCAATCGCACGATGCGCTTTTAGTAATATCGTGCCGCCCGGAGTCTCATAGCAACCACGACTCTTCATACCAACAAAGCGGTTTTCAACTAAATCAAGACGACCAATCCCATTTGCGCCGCCCAAGCGATTAAGTTCAGCCAGTAACTCATGGGCTTTCATAGCCTTGCCATTAATAGCGACCGGGTCGCCATTCTTAAACTCAATCTCAATGACCTGAGCTTTATCTGGAGCTTTTTCAGGAGAGACCGTCCAACGCCACATCGCTTCTTCAGCCTCGGCATTGGGGTCTTCTAAATGACGGCCCTCAAAACTAATATGCAACAGATTGGCATCCATCGAGTAAGGCGCCCCACCTTGCTTGTGCTTCATTTCAACAGGAAT
>DENG01000031.1 GCA_002359975.1 Polynucleobacter sp. UBA2650 | reverse complement strand
ATGCCACAATCCAAGACCCCCGATATTCAGTTTCATATGGCTACATTGTCTGCGGATATGGCAGGCGGTCAAGTGCACCCTTTTCCAGGATTTACCATGTCTGTCTGCCAATTAAGACCTGAGTCTAGAGGCTATGTTCGCATTGCATCGCGCGATCCACTAGCTGCCCCTAAGATGATGGCTAATTATTTATCAACCCAGCATGATCGCGATACCAGTGTTGCGGCTGTAAAGTTTGCACGTCAAATCGCTCAAACCGGCCCTCTCAAGAATTTAATTCAGCGCGAGATTAAGCCAGACAATCCCCAGTCTGACGAAGATTTGCTCCAGTTTTGCCGTAATAATGGCGCAACTATTTTTCATCCAACCGGCACATGTCAGATGGGGCCTGATCATCAGACTAATGCGGTTTTGGATACTAAGCTACGAGTTAGGGGCGTAACTAATCTGCGGGTAGTCGATTGCTCGGCGATGCCCACCGTACCCTCTGGTAATACTAATTGGCCAGCAGTAATGTTAGGCGAGAAAGCGTCTGACCTTATTTTGAGTGAGCGGAATAAACGTTAGGCGTCAATTAAATCCAGTAATTTCAAGCGCTGTACTTTTCCAGAGGCGCCCCGTGGTAGATCCCTCACAAACTTGATTACTTTAGGGGTTCTAAATTTACCCAGAGTTTTGATACAAAAGTCTCGCATCTCTACTTCACTACAGCTCACGTCATCTTTCAAAATAATACAAGCCATAATTTCTTGGCCATAGTTTGCATCGGGTATACCAACCGCTGCTACATCCAGTACTGCTGGATGCTTTAGTAGTGCTTCATCAATTTCTCGAGGAGCAATATTCTCCCCACCTTTAATGATTAATTCTTTCAGGCGCCCTGTAATAAAGTAGAAACCATCGGTATCGCGCATACCAAGATCACCTGTTTTTAGCCAAGCATCTCCCCCAAATGCTTTTTGGGTTTCAGCTTCTCCTTTGTAATAGGCGCTCATTACATTATTGCCACGCAAACATATTTCACCAACAGTTTGATCGCCAAGCACAAGCCCACTAGGATCAATGACCTTTGCCTCAACTCCACAGGGTAAGCCTGGACTGCCATACCGGCGGCGTTCGTCGTGAGGATTGCAGAACACCATTGAGGACGACTCGGTCATGCCCATTGCTTCTATGACGGTAATACCAAATAAAGCCTCAAATTCTTTATGTTGCTCCGGTGGCAAAGGAGCTGATGCCGACCGACCAAAACGAATCAGTTTTAGATCTTCGCGAGTAGGTTTCTTGCCAGTTGATTTGGCTACATTGATTAAGTAAGCGATGATGGTTGGAACCATATTAATCCAGGTGGCTTGATATTTTTGTGCCAAATCCCACCACGCACTTACCGAAAAGTGATGTGGAGCAATAATCCCGCCACCGGTATAAAACGGAGTAACTGTTGATATGCATTGACCATTAATGTGATAAATAGGTAAGGAGCTTAGAACTACATCGTTTTGGTCGAGAGAATGCCACTCCCCTATGGATTTACCAGCGTGCATTAAATTACGGTGGCTTAACAGAACACCCTTCGGCGTGCCGGTAGTTCCCGAGGTATACATTAACAATGCCGAATGATTTTCAGTAATTTCAGGTAGCGTTATCGCTGCTGTATCCATGTAAGGACCAACAGCGGCATCTGGATCAAGTTCAACCATCATGAACTTACGTTTCGTATGAGGTAATGCGGCTAGTAAAGCATCTTTATTTAGGGGGGCATAAAAGAGTATTTCAATATCGCTATGGTCCAGTGAATACGCCAACTGCTCAGGCGGTGCTAGCAAATTAAAGGGTGTAATGACACGACCCCCAACCATAGTCCCCAAAAAGAGTCCTGTCGTTTGCCGCCCATTGTGCATAAAAAGACCAATATGGCCGTGTTCACTGATCTTTAATTGATCAAACCAAGCATGTAGATGCTGGGCCTCATCCAGTAACTGCTGGTAAGTAATTCTTAGATTGGGCTCTGGGGCAAATAACAAGACCCGATCAGGCTGTTGCTGAGCCCAATAATTTAATACCTGCTGAAGATGAACCGCTTCCTTATGCAATCGACAATACCGAAATTATTTAGGAAAGCGCTGAAAATATGTCTCGAGTAAATCCTCAAGCCTGGGGACTTTTTCTGGAATCACCCGCACAACTCTAGAAATATTTAAGTAATGGCGGTAGTTCATGTTCTCAGAAAAATTATTTTTACCCCAGGTACCACAGCCCATCGATAAGGAGAATGGCAGGCCATTATCAAAACTACCGCCGGTAGCAATGGCATGAGCTTGGTTCACAATCACACGGGCCACCGGAAGCTCTTGCGCTAATTGCGCCGCACGATCCTCCATAATCTCTCCCTTTGCTGCTGTATGAAGCCCCACCGAATGCCCCGCCCCTTGATACGAGTAGATATGAGCAAGGAGCCCTTTTGCCTTATTAAAATCAGAAGCACGCCACACAGTTAGTACAGGACTTAGCTTTTCTCCAGAAAATGGTGCAGACGATCCATATCCCGTCTCCTCAACCATAAAGAACTTAGCATCCTTGGCTTTGGGGTGTAAAAGACCAACTTTATTAGCAATATAGTTAGCGGATTGAGCAGTCAGAGTTGATGTGAGTTTACCGTTCTGAAACATAATTTCTTGCAAACGCTGTTTATCAGCAGAATCAAGCATCACACCGCCCACTGCCTCTAGAGCCTTAATTCCAGCATCATAGATAGAGTCAATCAAGATAAGGCCATTCTCACTAGAGCAGCTAGTAGCATTATCAAATGTCTTGGATACTAAAATTTTCTGTGCTGCTAAGGCAAGATCAGCATGTTCATCAATAATGACAGTCACGTTTCCTGCGCCCACCCCAAATGCAGGGGTGCCACTTGTATATGCTGCTCGAATATTGGCCTGTGATCCGGTTGCCACCACTAAATCAGCTAAACGCATGAGTTCTTGCGTTGCTTCTTTTGTAATCGGTGCCGGTAAGCACTGGACTAAATCACGTGGCGCTCCTAGTAATTCTAATTGCGCATGGACAAATTCTAATAATCGCACACAGGTGCTTTGCCCCTTTGGCGAAGGCGCTACGATTATCGCGTTGCGACCCTTAAGCGCATTCAGAATTTTATTAATCGGGGTTGCGCCTGGATTAGTAGACGGAGTAATTGCTGCTACAACGCCAACGGGCCTTGCATATTCACTAACACCTGTCTCAGGATTATGGGCAATTAGTCCTACCGTTTTTGCAGCATTAAGATCACGAACAAGGCCTAAAGTTTTGCGGTAATTCTTCTTAACCTTATCCTCCACATCACCAAGACCTGTATCGGCAACAGCAAGTTCGGCTAACTCGCGATTGCGACTTGGCTCCAAAATTGCCCAGGCAACAGCTTGGGTAAGCAGATCAATCTGATCTTGTGTATATGAATCGAGCACCCTCTGTGCGGAGCGTGCTCGAGTGACTAGATCAACAACGGGTGAGACTGTACTGGTATTCATTATTCTGCTTTAATGCCATTCTCTTTCACAACCTTATCCCACTTAACAAGCTCTGCTTTTACAACTCTACCCAGTGCCTCCGGTGAGCCACCAACAGCTTCTGCTCCTTGATTGAGTAATTTCTCTTTTACCTCGGGTGTGGTTAATACCTTATTAGCAGCGGCATTTAAGCGATCAACGGCAGCCTTTGGTGTATTGGCGGGAACAAACATGGCATACCAAGAATCCACTTCAAAATCTTTAAAGCCAGATTCGATCATGGTTGGCACGTCTGGAAATACGGCAGAACGTTTTGTTGTAGAAACAGCCAAGGCTTTTAGTTTGCCAGCCTTTACAAAGTTAGCTGCTGCTGGTATCGATACCCAAAGTAATGGTACCTGACCGCCCATCACATCAGTTACAGCAGGACCACCACCACGATATGGTATGTGAGTCATCTTCACATTAGCGGCACCAGCCATCATGGCACCCGCTAAATGTCCCGGGGATCCATTGCCAACCGATGCATAGGCAATCGTACCGGGCTTTGCTTTTGCCATATCAATCACGTCTTTGACATTCTTGGCAGGAAAATCTGGGTTAGCAACCAGTATTTGTGGCAAGGATGCAATGGTGACCACTGGCAGAAAATCTTTTTCAGTATTGAAAGATAACTTAGGATAAATTGCAGGATTGATGGTGTGTGAAGATAAGGTAAATAAAACGGTATAACCATCTGCAGGTGAGCGTGCTGCTGCCTCGCTACCAATCGATCCACCCGCACCACCTCGGTTCTCAATAATTACTTGTTGTCCTAGATTTGAGCTCAAGGGTTCTTGCACAATGCGCGCAATCACATCCGTACCACCGCCTGGTGGGTAAGGAACTATGAACTTAATAGGCTTATTGGGGTAACTTCCAGACTGGGCAAGCGCCATGCCTGCCCAGAGCGTTGTTGCTGCAATTAAAAACTTTAATCCTTTTTTATTGTGGATAGCGTGCATCATATGTCTCCTTATATGATTTTATAAACAGAATTTATACAAACGATTTATATTTCTCTAAATGCCTTACTGGTTTACTTAAAGCATCGCGACGGAATGGGTCACCTAGTTCCTTGGTTACCATCATCTCAATCACGGTTGTTTTACCTTCCGCCTGATTTTTAACTGCTGTTTGTATAGCGGCACCTACATCACCCACTTTATCCACAGTTACACCCTCGCAACCAAAAGATTTAGCAACGGCAGCCCAACTTGGATTAACAAGCTCAACCCCTTGATAGCGACGTGAATAGAAATCAACATGGTTCTTCTTCTCAGCGCCCCACTGTCCGTTATTAAATAGAATAACGGTAACACCAATTTTCTCGCGGGCACAGGTTAATAATTCATTAAGACTAATACCCCATGCACCATCGCCCACATAGGCAAAGACAGGACGATTTGGTGAGGCAATCTTGGCGCCCACTGCTACTGGAAAGGCATAACCGCAGTTACCAAAGCTCATAGCGGCAAGCATGGATCTGGGTTCATCAAAGCGCAAGTATGAATTGGATACCGAGCAAATATTACCAATATCGGTAGAAACGATTGAGTTCTTTGGTAAGGCATTCTCAATGGCGCGCAACATCTCACGCGGATGCATTACTTTGCTGTCTTTGATCATATCGATTGAATATGGATCTTTCTCATGAGTCCAAGAAGTCAGTTCTTCCTCCCATGCATTTTTTTCACCCTTGATAGTGGTATCACGCTCCGCCTTATTCTTGATACAGGCTACATCACGTGTCTTTAATTTAGCCAAGAGTGCAGCGGCAGCCTCTTTGGCATCACCATTAATACCAACCGATATTGGCTTCACTAGACCAAGCATCTTGCCATCAGCATCAATCTGAATAATCTTGGCATTCTTAGGCCAGTAATCAAGACCATGTTGTGGCAAGGTTCCAAACGGTCCAAGGCGGGTACCCAGAGCCAATACAACGTCTGCCTTTGCAATTAACTTCATCGCAGCTTTCGATCCTTGATAGCCTAATGGGCCAACCCATAAAGGATGTGAGGCAGGGAAAGAATCATTATGCAAATAACTATTTGCTACTGGTGCATGCAAATATTCGGCAAGAGCCACAGCCTCTTTAGTGCCGCCAGACATAATCACACCGCCACCTGCCAGAATCACAGGAAACTTTGCTTTTGCCAATAGATCTGCTGCATCTTCTAAGGCTTTCTCACTACCAGCACCAAGCTTTACACGAATTGGCTTCGGAATCTCACACTCAATATCGCCATAGAAAAAATCGCGTGG
>DENG01000083.1:4300-4800 GCA_002359975.1 Polynucleobacter sp. UBA2650 | reverse complement strand
TCAATCTTGAGTTGACCAACTCGGTATTCTTGATCTTTCTTATCATTGTTCGCATAGGCGATTGCTGAGAATGCCATTAGGCTAATAACTCCTAAACTTTTTAAATAATTCATTTGCATTTTTGTTTCCTTTCATTATTCATAAAAAAATTACCAACTCATGGTCTTTGTGCCATCCTTAAATAAGGCATCACCCGTTACCTTCGGGGAGCCCATCTTCACCCCAGGTAATAAATCAGATTCCGTCAAACCATAATGTCGCAAGCACATGGGACACATAATCACCTGTCCGCCCGCCTTCATGATGTCATTCAATAAGGTTTGTTGCTCTGCATACTTCCCGGCGCCAGACTTCACTCCAATAAAAACGCCCTTATCGCTTAAGAAAACACTTAATGGGTGGCCATTATCAAAATGATGTTTCCCAAAACTAAGGGCCATCCGCGCGCGATGTGGCTCATCGGTAGTAAGACTGACAAATAACGGGTCGTTGGGTCCAGC
>DENG01000083.1:3858-4156 GCA_002359975.1 Polynucleobacter sp. UBA2650 | reverse complement strand
AGAGGCTTGGGAGATTGAAAGTAAAGCGGTGGGATGACTACAAAAGAAATAGGCGCCTGAAACTGAAGGTCCGTTAACAACGGAATAGCCAGTGGAGTTTGTGCAACACAGTAAGGACAATCGAGCATCACTTCAGATTTGCCATCAGTTTGGAGATCAATCGCCAGTTTGCTGCCGTCAGCAATACAGATCTCCATGGTGAGCCCTTGTGCATCCGCGGCCACTGCAATAGCCTGGGAAAGAGATGGGGCTAAAGAACTCATCGCAACAGTGAGTGCCGTAATGCAGTGGATAAGCT
>DENG01000083.1:1091-3765 GCA_002359975.1 Polynucleobacter sp. UBA2650 | reverse complement strand
CTTCTTAGCCTTAAGCTTTGAAAACAAGGGCCATAGCAACAGAATAAGTGCCAATGCCGTGATGCTGCCCACGAGGTAGTTCGAGAAGAAAATCCCAAGGCTGCCTTGCGATAACAACATAGCTTGACGGAAAGAATCTTCTGCACGATCACCAAGCACCAACGCCAAGACCATCGGGGCCATTGGGTAATCAAGTTTCTTAAAGAGGTAACCCAAAATCCCAAAGCCCAACATGAGCCAGACATCAAACATCGCATTGTGAACAGTAAATGCTCCTACCGCACACACCACAATAATTACCGGTGCAATGATCGAGAATGGAATTCGCAGAATCGATGCGAAGATCGGTACGCAGGTCAACACCACAAAGAGACCGGCGATATTACCGAGATACATACTTGCAATTAGCCCCCAAACAAAATCTGGCTTCTCAACGAATAAGAGTGGGCCTGGCTGTAGACCCCAGATTAAGAGTCCGCCCAACAATACTGCAGCGGTTGGAGACCCTGGGATACCCAAAGAGAGCATCGGCAACAAAGCAGCTGTACCCGCAGCGTGCGCCGCGGTCTCGGGAGCAACGATACCTTCCATCTCTCCCTTACCAAACTTGTCTTTGTTCTTGGACATTTGCTTCGCAACGCCGTAGCTCATGAATGAAGCAGGAGTTGCGCCGCCAGGGGTAATACCCATCCAGCAACCAATCAAACAGCTGCGCAATGAAGTAGCCCAGTACTTGGGTAACTTTGCCCAGGTCTCAAACACCACTTTTGCGCGGATCTTAGCGCTCTTGCCAGAGAACTTTAGGCCCTCTTCCATCGATTGCAAGATCTCGCCAATACCAAAAAGGCCAATCACAGCGATTAAGAAGTCAAAGCCTCGCATGAGTTCGGTAGACCCAAAGGTCAAACGTAATTGGCCGGTCACGGTGTCCATACCAACGGCAGCTAAGGCAAAGCCCAACATCATGGCCGAGATCACCTTAAAGGGTGAACCTTTGTTCATGCCTACAAAGCTACAAAAGGTTAGTAGATAGACTGCAAAGAACTCCGGCGGACCAAACTGCAGGGCGAACTTAGCAACCAAAGGTGCCAAAAAGGTAATCATGACGATGGCAAAGAATGCGCCAATAAATGAAGAAGTGAATGCACCCGTGAGCGCCTCACCGGCTTTACCATCTTGGGCCATTGGGTAACCATCAAAGGTCGTGGCGACTGACCAAGGCTCGCCAGGAATATTAAAGAGGATCGAAGTAATCGCCCCACCAAACAGCGCACCCCAATAGATACAAGAGAGCATGATGATTGCTGAGGTAGGAGGCATTGTGAAGGTGAGAGGTAAGAGGATGGCAATACCATTTGCACCACCTAAACCTGGGAGAACTCCAATAATCACGCCGAGGGTGACACCAACCAGCATCAACATGATGTTAAAGGGCGACATCGCAACAGCGAAGCCACCAAATAGGGCGTTAATTTCTTCCAACGTGAGCTCCTTTTTTTCTAATCTTTATCGTTATCGGTGGGCAGACTTATTGCAAGCCAATAAATGCCAATGGGTTAATGAGTGACCCGTGGGGCAATGGGATTTGGAACCAGTACTCAAACATCATGAAGAGCGCAATACTGACACCCAGTCCAACCGCAACTGCCTTCCAAACAACATACTTGCCCAGCCAAACCATAAAGATTGCGATATAAACAGCTGAGGCAACATAAATACCGATGAGCTGAACGCCTAATACGTACACTGCGGCAGGAACCAAGACCGCCATCACTTGACGAAATGGTTCTTTTTCTACAAACGCTTCTTCTGCCTGTTCTTTGTTTTTGAATGCCTGAAACAGAGTAATTGAACTCGAAACTAGAATGATCAAACTAATATAGAACGGGAAGTAGCCAGACTCGGGACCATCACTACCCCACTTTGCTCCTAACTTAATACTGCCGGTCATTACCACTAGACCAACTACGAGGAACAAAAGAGCAACGATAATCTCCATCGCTCTAACGCTGACTACTGAGTTTTGATTTGAGTTCTCTGACATAACTTACTCTTCTTCTAAATAAACAATTAGCTAAAAAAATAAGACCCCGTTATGAGGTCTTATTTCTATTACAACAAATTACTTCGCAAGGAAACCAGCTTCCTTCATCAACTGCGCATGAAGAGCGGCATTCTTTTCCAACCAAGCTACATACTCTTTACCGGTCATAAAGCTTTGGTTAAATGCGCCATCGGCCNNNATGCACCATCGGCCATGAACTTCTTCCAATCGGCGGTCTCGCGAACTTTCTTGAACAGGTCGATATAGAAATCAACCTGAGCCTGAGTCACGCCTGGTGGCATAAAAATACCGCGCAACATTAGGTAATCGGTATTGACGCCGACTTCCTTACAGGTTGGGACATCATTCCAAGATTGGGTTGGAGTAATTTTTTCCTTGTAAGGCATACGTTGATCATCAAATACGCACTGCGCACGCAACTTACCGGCACGCCATTGAGCGACCGCCTCGATTGGATTGTTTACGGTCGAGTCAACGTGATTACCAACGAGCTGTACCGCAACGTCACCGCCCCCTTTAAATGGAATGTAGGTGAACTTGGTTCCGGTAGCCTTCTCGAGCGCCACAGTAATAATTTGATCCTCTTGCTTAGAGCCCGTTCCAGCCATC
>DENG01000083.1:0-1059 GCA_002359975.1 Polynucleobacter sp. UBA2650 | reverse complement strand
TATGGTTTCTCAGCATTGGTCCACAACACAAACTGATCTAAGGCCAACATGGCTACTGGGGTCATTTCTTTCCAGCTAAATGGCACGCCAGTTGCTAATGGGGTAGTAAACAAGTTTGATAGAGTAATAATGATCTTGTGTGGGTCGCCCTTGGCTTCTTTAATCGCCAAGAAACCTTCAGCACCCGCACCCGCTCCCTTGTTTACAGGGATGATCGACTGCTTCATTAAGTTGTTCTTAGTAACAATGCCCTGAATCATGCGAGCCATCTGATCGGCGCCGCCGCCAGGTCCTGCAGGAATCACAAACTCAACTGCTTTCGTTGGCTCCCATTTCGCCTGAGCGTGTGCTGTTGACGTTGCAGCAAACCCAGCCGCAAGCGCAACACTTAATAAAGTGGATTTCAATTTAAAACGCATGGATGCTCCTCCAAATAAAATGACAAAGTTTTTTAATTTGTTATGTGTCTGTTTTGTAAACTCATTCTTCAACAAAATAGCGTGCTAGAAATTGACAGACATCAACAAACGAAAATTTTCACATAAGTAGTACACACCATTACTAGTGAAAACCCGTATTTCAGGTAGGAATCATGAAATAAATCCTGGTGCCGGAAATAGGAATCGAACCTACGACCTTCGCATTACGAATGCGCTGCTCTACCAACTGAGCTATTCCGGCAATAACCCTATGTAAGACAGAGGATTGGATGGAGTGACCACTTCTATTTTAGCCCAGCAAAATCAAGGGCTTTCTCTTCATACCTGCTAATCACAAGCGCGCTGCAATGGCCTTTGTAATGACTTCGCCAACATCGGGCGATAAATGACCAGCCTTTGCAACGTGATGCAAGGCAGCAAGCATGTGCTTTGAATAGGGCTTTGCAAATTTGGGCCAGCGGTCTAAGGCTCGAGCCAAACGTGCTGCCACTTGAGGATTAATCTTGTCCAATGCAATGACACACTCGATCCAGAATCGATAAGCACTTCCATCCGCCTGATGAAATCCTGCTGGGTTATTGAGGCAAAACGCATGGATTAAGCTACGCACACGATTAGG
>DENG01000075.1:26585-34365 GCA_002359975.1 Polynucleobacter sp. UBA2650 | reverse complement strand
CAGTTTGGTCTTCAAATCTTTTACTCGCGAGAAGAATCGGCATTAGAGACTGCAGGTGGTATCTGTAAAGCACTACCACTCCTTAGAGCTAATGACTATTTCTTGGTGATTAATGGTGATGTGTTTATCCCCCACTTTCCAATTCAGGGCTTAATCCAACGAGTTCTTGAGCTTCGTTCCCAAGCTCAATTATTGGCCCATCTGATTATGGTTCCCAATCCACCCCAACACCCGCATGGAGACTTTTATCTCGACCAAACAATGGTCAGAGATGATGGATATGTAGGGGCTACGGGTGCAAAACTGACTTTTTCTGGAATTGGTATTTATCACCACACCCTATTTAAGGGCCTCATTTCTGGGCAAAGCGCTAAATTGGCTCCCATATTGCGCAAGGCCATGGCAGATAATCGGGTTTCTGGTGAAAAATATCTGGGTTCGTGGCACGATGTAGGAAGCCCCGAACGATTAGCTGAACTTAATAAACTATAAACCGACTATTGCCATGAATCGTCTGTCTTCTCATAACCCTCAGGTTGCTGCCTGCCAGCAACGGCGAACTCGCTTGGCACAACTTATTCAGGCCAAGAGTGCTGGTGGTGTAGTAATTCTTTCGACGGCCGAAGAAAAAGCTCGTAATCGCGATAGTGATTTTCCTTATCGGCATGACAGTGATTTTTTCTATCTCACTGGTTTTGATGAGCCCGGCGCAACCTTGGTCATGCTGATACAGAAAACAAGTTTTGAGACCTATTTATTTTGTCGCCCCAAAGACCTTGAACGTGAAATCTGGGATGGGTTTCGCTTAGGTCCTGAAGCAGCTCCCGAGATTTTGCATCTGGATGCTGCTTATTCTAGCCAAGAACTTAATCAGAGACTCCCCGAGTTCCTAGCCAATCAATCAGCCATTTATATCCGTCTTGCTAGTAATGCGCAAAGCGATCGCCAGATTCGGGAGTGGATGGGGCAGGTGCGTCAACAAGCAAGATCGGGCACCAATCCTCCCGAGGTCTTTCACGATATCGATGCACTCGTTCATGAGATGCGTCTCTTAAAGGGTCCTGAGGAAATCGAGACCATGCGCCAAGCGGCCGCTATTTCTGCAGAAGCCCATATTCGGGCTATGCGCTCATGCAAACCTGGCAAGCGCGAGTATCAACTGGAAGCAGAACTGCTCCATGAGTTTCGGTATCGTGGCTCCCAAAGCGTTGCCTATAACAGCATTGTTGCTGCGGGTGCTAATACATGCGTCTTACACCACCGCGCAGGCTCTGCTGAATTGCTCGACGGCGAGCTTTGTTTAATTGATGCGGGCTGCGAGCTAAACGGATATGCATCCGATATCACACGGACCTTTCCGATTAATGGCCGCTACAGTGCTAGTCAACGTGCTCTATATGACATTACCTTGGCCGCTCAGGAAGCTGCGGTTTTAGAAACTCGCCCTGGTAAGACCTTCATTGATCCTCACAACGCTGCGGTTCGAGTTCTCACCCAAGGCTTGCTTGATGAAAAACTCATCAAACTCAGTGATGTTGGTTCTTTAGATAATGCGATTGAGCTAGGCGCCTATAAGCGGTTTTATATGCACCGCACCAGCCATTGGCTAGGTATGGATGTTCACGATGTAGGCTCCTATCGAGATCCTCTAATCAGTCAACAAGCTGGCCAAGAGAAACCTTGGCGCCTCTTACAAAAAAATATGGTGCTGACCATCGAGCCCGGTTTATATATTCGTCCGGCTGACGATATACCCAATGTATTTTGGAATATTGGAATTCGGATTGAGGATGATGCGGTAGTTACCGACCAAGGCTGTGAGTTGATCTCGCGTGGGGTTACAGTGGATCCTAGTGAGATTGAAGCAATTGTTCGCTCCTAATGCCATTTCTTCTATGAGCAATTCATATGCTGTGGTGATTCAAGGGGGTGGTCCGGTTGGGCTTGCTTGCGCAGCCTGGTTATTGCAAAAGAACTCCGGCTTATCACTCCTACTCCTGGATCGCAATCCCGCAGATGACCAAGCCATGAAAGCAGGAGATGGGCGTGGCATTGCCCTATCGCATGGCAGCAAACTCCTCTTGGACACGATTCATGCATGGCCCGATCACTGCCCCGCCATTCATCAAATCCATGTATCGCAAGTTGGGCGTTTTGGTCGTGCCCTAATGACTCGAGAAGAGCTCAAGCAAGAAGCCCTAGGCCACATTAGCCGCTATACCGATATTCATGTATCGCTTAGAAAGGCTTTGCGGTCTATCCAAAAGCATGCCCCTCATTTTGAGTGGCAGCATGATGTTGGCGATTCTGTACCCCCCTTTGAGACAGATTGTTTGGTCCACGCCGAAGGCGGTTTGTTCAAAGACCAAGATTGGACTGAATCGGGTCGCGATTATGAGCAGGCTGCTCTAGTTGCGACTGTTGAAGTAGAAAAGGCAATCCCCCATCAGGCCTGGGAGCGTTTTACCAATGAAGGTCCTTTAGCCCTTCTTCCAAGTCATCTAGGGCCTAATACCCTCAATTTAGTATGGTGCGCCACTCCTCATGCCAGTCAAAGACGTTTAGATCTCAATGACACCGAATTCTTAAACGAACTACAAAATGCCTTTGGTCATCGCTTGGGTTCATTTAAGGCAATAGCAAATCGTCGTCTCTATAACTTAGGCTTGAACTATCGCAAACATGTTTCTGAGGGTCATGAGGTTTGGATTGGTAATGCTGCCCAAACTCTTCATCCTGTTGCTGGTCAAGGTCTTAATCTTGGCCTGCGTGATGCGTATCTTCTGGCCGAAAAACTTGCTGAATTATTTAAAGCAAACAATCAATCGCTAAATCGAGTACTAAATAAAATACAAACTCATCGCGCATCTGAAGAAACAATCGGTGCCGTACAAAATGCACTGCAAGAATATGCAAAGAGTCGGGAGATTGATCGGCGTGCAACGATTGGCATCACAGATTTCTTGGCAAGAGTCTTCACCTCACCCATCCTGCCAGTACAACTTTCACGTGGTTTAGCCTTAACCGCCTTGCAATGGATGCCGCCTATCAAAACAGCACTAGCTAGACAAATGATGTTTGGGCGACGCTAACACCCTAATTGTATTTGCTTAAAAATTAGGCAGCACAGGCGTGCCTGTGATAAAGTGTTGGGTCTATTCCAAGAAAAAATTCCACACGCATGCAAATCGGTCATCACAAATTAGCCAATGCGCTTTTTGTCGCACCAATGGCTGGGGTTACAGACCGACCATTTCGGCAGCTTTGCAAGAAATTAGGGGCTGGGTATGCTGTCTCAGAGATGATTGCCTCCAATGCCATCCTCTGGAATAGTGAAAAAACCCAACGGCGTGCTAACCATACAGGTGAGTTCAAACCTATTGCGGTTCAGATTGCTGGGGCCGATCCCGACATGATGGCTGCTGCTGCCAGACTCAATGTTGATCGAGGCGCTCAAATCATTGATATCAATATGGGCTGCCCAGCTAAAAAGGTTTGTAATGTTGCTGCCGGCTCAGCCTTACTCAAGGATCAGCCCCTGGTTCAACAGATTGTTGAGGCAGTGGTTAATGCCGTTGGCGTTGGCCCCGATGCAGTTCCTGTCACTCTCAAAATACGCACAGGTTGGGATCGAGAACATAAAAATGCTCTCACAATTGCGAAAATTGCCCAAGATGCCGGCATCAGCATGCTTACGATTCATGGGCGAACACGTGCTGATTTGTACCATGGTGAAGCGGAGTACGACACCATAGCGGCTGTAAAGGAATCAGTCTGCATACCTGTCGTTGCTAATGGTGATATCAACACCCCCGAAAAGGCAAAATGGGTTCTTACGTATACCGGTGTTGATGCCCTGATGATTGGTCGTGCTGCTCAAGGAAGACCATGGATTTTTCGGGAAGTGGATCATTACTTGCTCACCGGAAACAAATTACCCAATCCTCAAATTGCAGAGATCCAAGCCATCATGAACGAACATTTGCTCGATCATTACGCATTTTATGGAGAATATACGGGCTTACGAACAGCGCGTAAGCATATTGGCTGGTATTGCAAGGGTTTACGTAACTCACATTCCTTCCGGCATCTCATGAATACAGCGGATGACTGCAAAACCCAATTGCAAATGGTCAATGACTATTTTGATGAAATGAAGCTCCACTCCGATCAACTCCTTTTTTTAGAAGCAGCTTAAGTTTTATAGCTATGCCAAACAATAAACATCCCGTCACCGAATGTATTGAGCTTAATCTTCAGCGCTACCTTGATGATCTCAAGGGTACCCCCCCAAGCGATATCTATCAAATGGTTTTGAGTGTAGTAGAAAAACCCATGCTGGAGCTCGTGATGGCTCATGCCAAACAAAATCAATCCCTCGCTGCTGCTTACTTAGGAATTAATCGTAATACCTTGCGCAAAAAACTTCTTGAACATCGACTGATCTAAATTATGATTCGGACCGCCCTACTTTCTGTTTCTGATAAGAATGGCATTGTGGAATTTGCCCAAGCCCTTCATCAACTCGGTGTGAAGTTAATCTCTACAGGCGGTACGGCAAAATTACTTGCTGATAAAGGTCTTCCTGTCACCGAGGTCTCTGCGTTGACGGGCTTTCCTGAGATGCTTGATGGTCGTGTTAAGACCCTTCACCCGAAGGTACACGGGGGACTATTGGCACGTCGCAACTCTAAAGAACATATGGCAGCAATACAGGAGCATGGTATCGATACTATTGATCTCTTGGTGATCAATCTGTACCCGTTTACTGAAACGATTTCTAAGTCTGAGTGTAGTTTTGATGAGGCGGTTGAGAATATTGATATTGGTGGCCCAGCTATGCTGCGTGCTGCTGCTAAAAATCATCAAGACGTCACAGTCCTCGTATCACCGGATGACTACTCTTCCGTTCTAGAAGAAATGTGTCGCAATCAAAACGCTGTGTCATACACCACCAATCTTGCTTTAGCCAAAAAGGTATTTGCCCATACCGCCCAATATGATGGTGCGATTGCTAATTACCTATCTTCCCTCAATGAACAGCACGAGCATGCCAAGCGCAGTCCTTATCCACAAACACTTCACCTAGCATTTGAGCGGGTCCAAGAAATGCGCTATGGCGAGAATCCGCATCAATCAGCCGCTTTCTATCGGGATATCGAAGCACCGGCGGGTAGTCTTGCTCATTACAAGCAGTTACAAGGCAAAGGGCTGTCATTTAATAACATTGCTGATGCAGATGCTGCCTGGGAGTGCGTAAAGAGTATTAGTGATAGCGAAGCTGCTTGCGTCATTATTAAACACGCCAACCCCTGTGGTGTTGCTATTGCTAGTACGGCTCTTGAGTCTTATCAAAAGGCTCTTCAGACCGATCCGACCTCTGCATTTGGGGGCATTATTGCCCTTAATCGTGAATGTGACGAGGCCTGTGCGCAAGCGATTGCCAAGCAATTTGTTGAGGTCTTAATTGCGCCCCACTTTAGCGAGTCTGCAAAAGCTATTTTTGCAAGTAAACAGAATGTTCGTCTACTCGAAATCCCACTGGGTGAAAGCGTATCAAGCCTTGCACAATATGATCTGAAGCGCGTTGGCGGTGGTCTTTTGGTGCAATCGAGTGACTCTAAAAATGTTCTTCCCAGTGAGTTAAAGGTTGTTACAAAACGTCAACCTACTCCCACAGAGCTTACAGATCTGATGTTTGCATGGCGTGTGGCTAAATTTGTTAAATCGAATGCGATTGTCTACTGCGCCAATGGCATGACCTTAGGAGTTGGTGCCGGCCAAATGAGTCGCATTGATTCTGCGCGGATTGCCAGCATTAAGGCTGAGCATGCTGGTCTTAGCCTGAAAGGCTCTGCTGTTGCGAGCGATGCCTTCTTTCCATTTCGGGATGGTCTGGATGTAGTGGTTGCAGCAGGCGCCAAAAGTGTGATCCAGCCCGGGGGCAGTATGCGCGATGAGGAAGTGATTGCTGCTGCAAACGAACATGGTATTGCTATGGTCTTCACTAGCACTCGCCATTTCAGGCATTGATGCCGTCCATGCGCTGGCTAGGTATCGATCCAGGTTTGCGCACCACTGGCTTTGGTGTAATTGAGCTTGAAGGTCAGCACTTACGCTATATAAGCTCCGGAATTATTCAAAGTGGTGAGGTAGAGCAAGGTTTGCCAAAACGTCTTGGTATTTTATACAGCGGTGTTAAAGAGGTCTTGTTGACCTATCAACCCGATGCAGCTGCGATTGAAGAAATCTTCCTTAATGTCAACCCACGCTCGACCTTGATGCTAGGACAAGCTCGGGGTGCCGTGATTGCAGCCTTGGTCTCAACGGGTTTACCCGTTTCAGAATACAGTGCACGAGGTGTTAAGCAGGCCATTGTAGGTACTGGTCGAGCAAGTAAACTTCAAATGCAAGAAATGGTCAAACGTCTACTCAGACTCAAAAAGAGTCCCTCTCCAGATGCAGCGGATGCCCTAGGGGTTGCCATTTGTGCGGCCCATCATCACCAAGTACATAACAGTCATGCGAAGCGTTAAGATAGAGGCATGATTGGACGTATTCAAGGCACCTTAATTAGCATCAACGCCCCCAAATTACTCATTGATTGCAATGGGCTTGGTTACGAGGTCGATGTGCCAATGAGCACACTGTATCAACTCCCCCCGATTGGACAAAAGCTCACATTGCTGATTCATTTTCATGTACGCGAGGATCTACAACAATTATTTGGCTTTGCAACGGATGCCGAACGTGATGCCTTTCGATCTCTAATTAAAATTAGTGGTGTAGGTGCGCGAACTGCTTTAGCAGTCTTATCTGGGATGAGCGTTAACGAACTGGTCCAAGCGATTACCATTCAGGAGCCTGGGGCGCTTACTCGGGTCCCTGGGATTGGCAAGAAAACGGCTGAGCGCCTCCTGCTTGAGCTAAAAGGAAAGCTCGCCCCCGACTTAGGTCATGGCCAAAACAAATCTAGCAAACCAGATGTCGCCTCTGAAATTACTCAAGCATTACTGGCGCTTGGATATTCTGATAAAGAAGCTCATCTTGCAGTTCGTCAAATTCCGGCTGATGTGAATGTGTCCGAAGGTATTAAGCTAGCACTTAAATCACTTTCTAAGGGCTGATCACATATGGCAATTCATACAGATGATCTTGATATCGATGACGGCAATGATCGTATTGTTAGTCCAGGTGCTGGTAATGCAGAAGCGGTTATAGAGCGTGCCCTGAGACCTAAGCAGCTCGATGAGTACGTAGGCCAAAGCAAAGCCCGCGCCCAGCTCGAGATTTTTATTAATGCCACCCGAAATCGTAAAGAGGCGCTAGACCACGTTCTGCTTTTTGGTCCGCCAGGTCTTGGTAAAACGACCTTGGCTCATATTATTGCTAAAGAACTTGGTGTCAATCTTCGCCAAACGAGCGGCCCGGTCTTAGATCGCCCTGGTGATCTTGCCGCCCTCTTAACCAACCTCGAAGAGAATGATGTCCTCTTCATTGATGAGATTCATCGTTTATCACCCGTGGTTGAAGAAATTTTATATCCCGCTCTCGAAGATTACTCCCTCGATATCATGATTGGTGAGGGTCCTGCTGCACGTAGTGTGAAATTAGATCTCAAACCATTTACCCTAATTGGCGCCACAACACGGGCTGGCATGCTCACCAATCCTCTACGTGATCGTTTTGGTATTGTCGCCCGCCTTGAGTTTTACTCCACCCCAGAACTAACGCAAATTATTGAGCGATCTGCCAAGTTACTCAATGCGCAAATTGATCC
>DENG01000075.1:25338-26532 GCA_002359975.1 Polynucleobacter sp. UBA2650 | reverse complement strand
GTCAAAGGTAGTGGCATGATCACTAAAGAAATGGCAGATGCTGCGCTGGCTATGCTTGATGTTGATCCGATGGGCTTTGACATCATGGACCGTAAATTACTAGAAGCGATCCTTCATAAGTTCAATGGCGGTCCTGTTGGTATTGATAATTTAGCCGCTGCTATTGGTGAAGAACGCGATACGATTGAAGATGTGCTTGAGCCCTTCTTGATCCAACAGGGCTATTTACAACGGACCTCACGCGGTCGAATTGCAACCCGCCAAAGCTATGAACACTTTGGCCTAAAACCACCCAGTAACTCCGCTAATCTAGATTTGCTGGATTAATACTGTTTTAATTACTGTGCCGTTTAGTCAGTCAGGGTTACTTTTGCAAAGCGGCGCTTACCGACTTGCACTACATAAGTACCAGCATTGAGCTTTAGGGTCTTGTCAGTAATTACTGTGCCATCAACTCGCACTCCACTTTGATCGATATTGCGATTTGCCTCCGAGCTTGAGGGAACTAAATTAGCAGCCTTTAATAAAGCAGCAATGCCAAGTGGGGCGCCACTTAGTTGAAGCTCAGGAATATCGTCGGGGATGCCGCCCTTGGCTCGATGATTAAAGTCTTCTAGGGCTTTCTCTGCTGCGCCATCTGTATGAAAGCGTGCCACAATCTCTTGCCCCAAAAGGACCTTGCAGTCTCTAGGATTGCGGCCTGCCGCCACTTCTTGCTTCATTAGATCAATTTCTGCTAGTGGCCTAAACGAGAGCAAGGTGAAATAATTCCACATCAAATCATCGGAGATGCTCATGAGCTTTCCAAACATCTCATTGGCGGGCTCATTTATACCAATGTAGTTACCCTTGGACTTGCTCATCTTCTCGACACCATCCAAACCTACCAAGAGTGGCATTGTCAAAATACATTGAGGCTCTTGGCCATACTCTTTCTGTAACTCACGACCAACTAGTAAGTTAAATTTTTGATCGGTTCCACCAAGCTCTAAATCACTATGTAAGGCAACCGAGTCATAGCCCTGCATGAGTGGGTATAAGAACTCATGGACAGAGATAGGGATGCCACCGCGATAGCGTTTAGTAAAGTCATCGCGCTCTAACATACGGGCAACCGTATATTTTGCTGCTAGCTGAATCATGCCTCTTGCACCTAGCGGATCGCACCACTCACTGTTGTACCGAATCTCGGTC
>DENG01000075.1:19308-25322 GCA_002359975.1 Polynucleobacter sp. UBA2650 | reverse complement strand
GCAATCTCTTCGGCAGTGAGGGGGGGTCTAGTATTATTTCGGCCAGAGGGGTCACCGATCATGCTGGTAAAGTCGCCGATTAAGAAGATCACGGTGTGACCAAGATCTTGAAGCTGGCGCAACTTATTTAATACAACCGTATGTCCCAAATGAATATCTGGCGCTGTAGGATCTAGTCCCAGCTTGATACGCAGGGGCTTGCTGGTGGCTTCACTACGGGCTAATTTTTGTAACCAATCCGTTTCGACCAATAGCTCCTCACAGCCACGTTTAGTTACTTCCATGGCATGCAAAACAGATGGGGTTATCGGATAAGGTTTAGACGTCATACTATGTTCTAGATTCGGTTAAATTAAGGGTCTAAATATTGTTAAAGTGTCATTGTCGCATTGTCGAGAACCTGAGCACCCACCCTTGAATTCTGCTAATTCATCCCTGTCAAGTAATCTGTATATCGGACTAATGTCTGGTACCAGCTTAGATGGTATCGATGCGGTCTTGGCTGAAATAAATACCTCTGGTAAAACAAAGCTTTTACAAGCAATTAGCCTCCCATTTGATTTAGCTCTAAAACAAGAATTTTTTGCCCTTCAGCAGGAAACTTCCAATGAGCTCCATCGTGAGCATTTGGCTGCAAATAGCTTGGCAGCTGCTTATGCACAAGCCTGTGCAAAACTCTTACGAATTCAGGGTATTGAGGCTAACCATATTTGTGCTATTGGCGCTCACGGACAAACCCTCAGACACCAACCGCATAGCGAGGTCTTACAGAGCTATACCCACCAAAGCCTTAACCCCGCCCTTCTCGCAGAACTAACTGGTATTGATGTAATTGCTAATTTTCGTTTACGGGATATGGCAGCAGGGGGTCAAGGCGCTCCCTTAGTTCCGGTATTTCATCAAGAACAATTTTTTTCACCCAAGGAAAATCGTGCGGTTCTTAATTTGGGTGGAATAGCCAACCTTACACTCTTATCTAAGGATGGCGGGGTTAGTGGCTTTGATTGCGGCCCGGGGAATATTCTTCTAGATGCCTGGATTCGGAGAGAGCGAGGCAAGGATTTTGATCAGGATGGTCAATGGGCAAGCTCTGGCCGTCCTGACGACGCGCTTTTGCTCAGAATGATGAGCGATGCCTTTTTCTCAAAACTTCCTCCAAAAAGCACCGGACGGGATTACTTCAATCTAAATTGGATTCTAAGTCACCTCCAGCATGCCTCTTATTCATCAGAAGATATTCAGGCTACCTTATTGCAATTAACGATTCAGAGCACTCTAAATAGTTTGCAAGCTCATGCCAAAGATACTCAACGCCTAATTGTGTGTGGCGGTGGCAGTAAAAATATTACCTTAATCGAACTTCTCAAAATTTATGCCCATCAACAACTTCCTGGGCTACTGATTGAGTCTTCTGCGCAGCATGGTGTTGACCCTCAACTAGTAGAGGGTTTGGCTTTTGCCTGGCTAGCTTGGGCGCACCAAAGAAAACGGCCAGCAAATATGCCAGCCGTTACGGGTGCAAAAGGTTTACGCGTACTTGGTGCGTATTACCCCGCTACTTAAGCAGAGAAAGAAGATCCGCAACCGCAGGTTGTGGTTGCGTTGGGATTCTTAATCACAAATTGTGAGCCATTGATATCTTCTTTGTAATCAATCTCAGCACCTACTAAATACTGAAAGCTCATGGAGTCCACTAACAAAGTAACACCATTCTTTTCAAAAGTAGTGTCATCTTCATTGACCGCTTCATCAAAAGTAAAGCCATACTGAAATCCAGAACAGCCTCCGCCTTGCACAAAGACTCGCAACTTCAGATCTGTATTACCCTCTTCGGCAATCAGATCAGCAACTTTGGCTGCTGCACTATCGGTAAAGATTAAAGGGGTTGGTGGCTCAGCAAGAGCTGTACTTTGATCGACTGCTGCATTGGTTTGGCTCATTTGCTACTCCTGTCAAAATTTCTGATGTAGATCCATTTTAGGCTTTAATTCCCCTGTTTGCACAGGGTGCATAGAAGCATCTAGGGCAAGAGGGCAATCTGCTCCAAACCCATGTTCTCAGGAAAACCAAACATCAGATTCATGCACTGGACCCCCTGCCCTGAAGCCCCTTTTACGAGATTGTCCTCTACCACTAGGATTACTAGGGTATCTCCGCCTCCTGGGCGATGAATCGCTATTTTCATACCATTACTTCCCCGCACGGAGCGAGTTTCTGGATGGCTGCCAGGGGGTAAAACATCTATAAATGGCTCATTGGCATAGAACTGCTCATAAAGGGCCTGGAAATCTATTGAACGCCCCTCCGGCAGAATCCGTGCATACAGGGTCGAGTGGATCCCCCGAATCATTGGTGTTAGGTGGGGCACGAAGGTCAATGCAAGGTCGTCATGACCGGCGATCGCCTTTAGGCCTTGCATAATTTCTGGTAAATGACGGTGCCCTTTAACGCCATAGGCCTTGAAGTTATCACTAGCCTCTGAAAGTAATGTGGGGATCTCGGCCTTACGTCCTGCGCCAGATGTTCCTGATTTACAGTCTGCGATCAAATTTTGAGATTCAACCAATGGATGATTCAAACCATTTTTGGATGAGAGCAGTGGTGCAAAACCTAATTGCACAGAAGTTGGATAACAACCTGCTAAACCCACCAGACGTGCCTTTTTAATGGCTTCCCGATTTATTTCTGGTAAACCATACACCGCTTCTTTCAAGATCTCGGGGCAGGCATGTGGCATACCGTACCATTTCTCAAAGACAGCGGTATCTTGCAAACGAAAATCTGCAGCCAAATCCAGTATCTTTACATTTGCAGCTAGTAATTCTTTAGCTTGCGCCATTGCCACGCCATGTGGTGTAGCAAAAAAGACTGCATCACATTCGTGTAGATTAGCTTTATCCGGCGTTGTAAATTGCAAATGAACCCGACCACGTAATGAAGAAAACATCTCGGCGACCGGCGTGCCCGCTTCTGTGCGCGAGGTAATTGAATGTAATTGCACCTTAGGGTGCTGAGCCAAAAGACGGAGTAGCTCAACACCGGTATAGCCTGTACCTCCAACAATGCCGACCTTAATCATGCTCTTCTCCATTTATTAACGGCGATATAGATTGATTGTATAAAAAATAAGGGCCGCGTAAGCGGCCCCAGGATGCAATTTGGTTTGCTTAACGCTTACTAAATTGTTTACGACGGCGAGCACCGTGTAAGCCAACTTTCTTACGTTCAACTTCACGGGCGTCACGAGTTACCAAGCCAGCCTTTGAAAGGGTTGGCTTTAAGGCTGCATCATAGTCAATCAATGCTCGTGTTACGCCATGACGAACTGCACCAGCTTGACCAGTTTCACCGCCACCACTAACGTTAACTTGAATATCAAAGGTAGTGAGATTACTTGTCAAAGCGAGTGGCTGACGTGCGATCATGCGGGAGGTCTCACGGGCAAAGTAAGCATCAATTGGCTTACCATTGACAGTAATTTCACCTTTACCGGATTTAATAAAGACACGTGCAACTGAACTCTTGCGACGGCCTGTTCCATAGTTCCAATTTCCGTACATATCGCTTCCTTAGATCTCTAAAGGTTTTGGCTGTTGAGCCGTATGTGGATGATCTGCATCGCCATAAACCTTCAGCTTTTTGATCATGGCATAGCCCAGTGGGCCTTTTGGCAACATCCCCTTCACTGCTTTCTCTAAAGCACGTGTTGGAAAACGGGCTTGCATCTTGTCAAAATTTGTTGAGCTGATGCCGCCTGGATAACCACTATGACGGTAATAAATCTTATTCAATCCCTTGGTGCCCGTTACGCGGAGCTTGGATGAATTGATGACGACAATGAAATCGCCAGTATCAACGTGTGGGGTAAATTCGGGTTTGTGCTTGCCGCGTAGACGGAGTGCCACTTCACTGGCGACACGACCGAGGACTTTGTCCGTAGCGTCAATCACGAACCACTCGCGCTTTACCTCATGCGGTTTTGCGGAAAAGGTCTTCATGATTACTTTCAAATTGTTATAGTCACACACACTCCAAATCGTTATCGCACTTTGGCTCCGCTTATGTTTGCAGGCTCGCAGATCAGATATCGCATTTGGTAAAACAATTACCGTTGACTAATCGATAATTCAGTAAAGCCTTGAATTGTAACCTAAAAAAAACCCGGGAATCAATCCCGGGTTGAAATCCACCTATGTTTGGGTGGAGGAGACATCAGTAGAATGCAAGCTTGTAAAACGGCCTTTTAAGCCTCAAATCAAACAAACTTGGTATCAATGTGGTTATTTTAAACATCTTGATTGTGCATTGCAAGAAAAAATTTGGGTTTACCCTAGATGTTATATAAGACCTATAGGCTCTAAAAAATCATAAGTTATTGATTTATATATAAATATTGTTTTTTAAGGAATAATAATGGAATGTAAAATTAATTGGCTAGCCTCCTCGGGAATGGCCTTTATGGCAGAGACCGGTACCGGGCATATTCTGAATATGGACGGGGCCCCAGAGGCTGGAGGCCGCAATCTAGCACCGCGCCCAATGGAATTAATGCTGGCGGGGGCTGGGGGCTGTACAGCCTTCGATGTGGTTTTAATCCTACAGCGCTCCCGCCAGAATATCAGCGCCTGTGAGGTGTCCTTGCAAGCCGAGCGAGCAGAAACCGACCCCAAGGTATTCACCAAAATTAATCTACATTTCACGGTTAAGGGAAAAGATTTGGACCCCAGCAAAGTTGAGCGCGCCATTAATCTATCGCATGACAAATACTGCTCTGCCACAGCCATGTTAGGGAAGACTGCTGAGATCACTCATAGCTTTGAAATAGTGCAGAGTTAACCGATAAGCCGGATTCTGTCGCCCTGATTTGCATCAAGGGGCAATCATTCCTCTAGGCCTTTAGTTACCTAAAAGCTCAAGCTCCCTACCCGCAGACTCGACGGGCCGCGTCAACATCTGCTTACTTGGGATTGCTCCGGGTGGAGGTTACCGCGTTTCACCGTAACTAAATACGCTCGTCTCTGTGGCCCTATTCCGCACGTCACCGTGGATGGCTGTTAGCCAACACCCTGCCCTATGGAGTCCGGACTTTCCTCTCCTTTCTTACGAAAGCAGCGATTGCCTAGTTAACTCTGCGCTAACAGTCTAAACGAGTATGGTATTTGAGTTAAAAATTACTTTGCTAGAGACCATGCAATGGTCTCGCCAGCGCGCAATGGGACCAGTACGGTATTGCCTAGAGTGAACTCAAAAGGCACCTCTTCAACCTGCTGAACTAGGGTGATTTGATCCTGATTACGAGGTAAAGAATAAAAATCGGGGCCAAAGAAACTGGCAAAGCCCTCAAGTCGGTCAAGTTGACCAACGCTATCAAACGCTTCTGCATACAAACCCATTGCATTGTGTGCTGTATAGCAACCAGCACAACCACAGCTACTTTCTTTTTCACCTTTTGGATGTGGGGCACTATCGGTCCCCAAGAAAAATCGTGGGTTGCCACTGGTTGCCACTTCCATTAGCGCAAGCCGATGTTCTTCACGCTTTAAGATTGGCAAACAATAATGATGTGGTCGAATACCGCCAGTGAACAAACTATTACGGTTCATTAAAAGATGATGAGCGGTGATCGTTGCGCCCAAGGTATTTTTGCCTTTAGTGTCAGCGTCGCGTACATAGTGAGCTGCTTGTTTGGTTGTGATGTGCTCAAAAATGATACGAAGCTCTGGAAAATCTTTTCGTACTGGCTCTAGTATTCGATCAATAAATACGGCCTCTCGATCAAAGATATCAATAGCAGATTCAGTAACTTCACCATGAATTAATAAAGGCACCGAATGCTTTTGCATGGCTTCTAAAGCAGGGTAAGCGTGTTTAATGTTAGTAACACCTGCATCACTGTTGGTGGTTGCGCCTGCTGGATATAACTTAAATCCAATAATCTGGTGTTCGCTGGCTTTGCGTACCTCATCTGCACTGGTGTTATCTGTCAAATACAGTGTCATCAATGGATTGAAGTT
>DENG01000075.1:18640-19234 GCA_002359975.1 Polynucleobacter sp. UBA2650 | reverse complement strand
GGCTTTAAGTTTGGCATGATGACTGCGCGCGCAAATTGTTTGGTCGTATGTGCCAATACATCTTTCAGCACCGCACCATCGCGTACATGCAAGTGCCAGTCATCGGGACGAATAATTGTTAGTTTCTTACTCATCTCAATCGATCAAAATGATTCGGAAATCATTCACATTGGTTAAGGTTGGGCCAGTATGAACCAAGGCGTCTAGCTTAGCAAAGAAACCGTAACAATCATGCTCTTGTTGAAATTGGCTAGCACGTAATTGAATCGTTTTGGCAGTCTCACGAATATCGGGTGTAAACCATGCTCCAGCATTCTTTTCACTACCGTCGATACCATCGGTATCGGCTGCAAGGGCGCTCAGGGTTTTTAGATCGGAGCTTGCAGCAAATAAGGAGAGCAAAAACTCGCTGCAACGGCCACCCCTGCCTTTTGTGCCAGACGGTAGCGTTACGGTACATTCACCCCCAGAAATTAAAGCAAGCGGTGGCTTTGACCACTCTCCATATTGCACTAGCTCGCGGGCAATCGCTGCATGCACCAAGCCCACATCGCGAGCCTCACCAGTAATGGTATCCCCCAAAATAATGGGCTT
>DENG01000075.1:246-18535 GCA_002359975.1 Polynucleobacter sp. UBA2650 | reverse complement strand
TCGATATCGGTTTGCTTGAGGGTCTCCGGGATTTCTCCACGTTTGCCCTTTTGCAAATGATCGATGACCGATGAAGGTATCTTGCTCTCATTTAATCCATACTTTTCTAATATTTGTAAGGCATCTATATAGCTTGAGTAATCAGGTGCACAGGGGCCACTAGCAATATCAGCCGGATCATCACCCGTGACATCTGAAATTAAGAAGGCCTCAACCCGGGCACCACGTGCCAAAGCAGCCCGAGCTAAATTACCCCCCAAGATAGCGGATAGATGTTTGCGGACCACATTCATTTCTTCAATTGGTGCACCGCTATGAAGAAGGGCTTCAGTGGTTTTCCGCATATCTGCAATCGTGATGCCAGTCTGTGGCAAGGTTAAAAGGCTTGATCCTCCTCCAGACACAAGGGCAATAAGAATGTCGCCGGGGTTGAGTTGATTAACTAATTTCAATATCTCAGCTGCGCCATCCATGCCCGCCTGATCTGGAACTGGATGCCCAGCCTCAACAATTTTGATATGACTTGTCGGTGATCCGTGCCCATATCGGGTGAGGACCACACCATCAAGGGCAATCGCTGGCCAATATTGCTTGGCATAGGTCTCAAGCGCGGTAGCCATCGACGCACTGGCCTTTCCTGCGCCCACCACCAAGCAGCGTCCTTTTGGCTCATTCCCGTGTGAAAAGACTTTAGCCAAATACTCAGGCACTATCTTTTTAGGGTCAGCTACGGCCAATGCTGCCGCAAATGCCCCTTCTAGTAGCGTGCGCGGATTTGAAGGGGAGGAACCTGGTGACATGCCCTAATTTTAAGCTGAATTAACACCTGAATCATCGGGGGCACTTAGACTGCTCTCCTGCATCTGCCACATTGAGGTGTAACGACCATTGGCCTGTAGCAGGTGCTGATGGGTACCACGCTCAATGATTTTGCCTTGATCCATTACCAAAATCTGGTCCGCATGCACCACCGTGGAAAGTCGGTGAGCAATAATTAAGGTCGTGCGATTACGTGCCAGATTAAAGAGCTCCTCCTGAAATGCCCGCTCTGTTTTAGAGTCCAGGGCTGAGGTCGCTTCATCAAAGATTAGTAAAGCAGGTTTTTTAAGGAGTGTTCTAGCAATTGCAACCCGCTGCTTCTCCCCGCCTGATAGCTTTAATCCCCGTTCGCCCACTTGCGTTTCATACCCTTCTGGCAAATGCTCAATAAATTGGCTCATCTGTGCGGCACGAGCGGCTTCTTGAATTGCTTCTAGGCTAGCGCCTGGGCTGCCATAAGCAATGTTGTATGCAATAGTGTCATTAAATAAAACGGTATCTTGTGGAACGATGCCGATTGCTTTACGTAAGCTCGCCTGCTGAACATCCTGAATATTTTGACCATCGACCAGGATCATTCCAGATTGAACATCATAAAAACGGAATAGCAAACGGGCTAAGGTGCTCTTGCCAGCACCACTTTGACCGACTACTGCTGTAATCGTTCCCGCCGGAATCGTAAAACTTACATCCTTTAATATCTCACGCTTAGCGTTATAAGAAAAGTACACGTTCTCAAAACGCACTTCAGGTCCCCGAGCAAAATCGTAGATCACCAGTGCAGGTGCATTCTCCCGATCTTTGATTTCTTGATCTGCGCTGAGTAATGCAAACATGCGATCCATATCGGTAATCGATTGCTTCATCTCACGATAAATAACCCCTAAAAAGTTAAGTGGGATATAGAGCTGAATCATGAGAGTGTTCACAAGCACCAAATCGCCTAAGGTCATTGAGCCATCCACAACACCTTGGGTAGCTCTCCATAAGATTAAAACTAAACCAACCGCAATAATGGCCTGCTGTCCTAAATTAAGGATTGCTAATGACTTTTGCGACAAAATAGCAGCCGATTGATAATGCTTAAGGTTTTCATCGTAACGCTTTGATTCAAAGTCTTCGTTTCCAAAATACTTCACGGTTTCAAAGTTCAACAAAGAATCAATCGCTCGTTGATTAGCGCGAGAGTCCATTTCATTCATGGTGCGGCGGTAGTGTGTTCGCCACTCGGTCACCTTGATGGTGAATACGATATAGATCACAAGTGCTACGAAAGTAATAATCGCAAACCAAATATCGTAGTAATAAGCGAAGTAAGCCAGTACCAGGACAAACTCAATGATTGTTGGCAAAATGCTATAGAGCGAAAACGACACCAAGGTTTGGATCCCGCGAGTACCACGCTCGATATCTCGACTGACCCCCCCAGTCTGACGACCTAAATGAAACTGAAGTGTTAAGGCATGGAGATGTTCAAAAACCTGTAAGGCAATTTTTCGTACTGCATCTTGGGTAACCTTAGCAAATAAGAGTTCGCGTAATTCTGAGAATAAGGAAGCAGATAGTCGCAACGCTCCATAAGCAACAATCAAACCTGCTGGGACAATTAAATAGATTTGCAATGAACCGGGTTTGAGATTCATTGCATCAATTAAATCTTTCAGAATAATTGGGACGCCAAGATTGGCAAACTTGGCTGCAATTAAACATGCAATTGCCAGGGCGACTCGTGTTCGGTGCTCCAGTAGATAGGGCAATAGATCTTTAATCACCCGCCAATCAGAACGTGATGCGCCGCCACTTCCAGGTAGCGGACTAGAGCTGCCTTGTCGATGCCCCATCATGATTGAATGCCGTCCTCGCTTCGACCCATTAAATCATTCGGCTGGGTGAAAAACTTTAGGATTGCGTCTCGATTGCTCTGTGAAAAACATTTCTGGGCTGCCTCTTCAAAGGGGAGCCAAAGATAATTGAGATGCTCCCTGGGGGCCAAGTGAACTGGCGTCCCCACAGGAACTTCTAATGCGAACCAATGCTCGGTATTGCGCTCTATACCCGGAGGATAACGGTGGCGCCATGTTGGATAAATCTCATACTCCACATAGTGATGTAAATTTTTGAGAGAACCTCTTGCTAGTGCATGAACCTCTATGCCAGTCTCTTCAGCAACCTCACGAACCGCTGCACTGTCCAAAGTCTCTTCTGGGGTATCTAAGCTACCCGTTACTGATTGCCAAAAATCTGGGCGATCTGCACGCTCAATTAATAAGACCTCACGATTCGGATTATGAATAAGTACTAAAACTGAAATCGGTATTTTCAAATTAACTGACCGGATTGGTATTGCGCAAACGAATATGCAATTCACGCAACTGTCTTTCATCAACAGGGCTTGGTGCTTGCGTTAAGAGGCACTGGGCGCGTTGTGTTTTAGGGAAAGCAATCACGTCGCGGATCGATTCAGCTCCGGTCATCATGGTCACAATTCGGTCTAAACCAAACGCAATACCGCCATGAGGAGGTGCGCCGTACTGAAGGGCATCGAGCAAGAATCCAAATTTAGCTGCCGCTTCCTCAGGACCAATTTTTAGAGCCCTAAATACTTGGCTTTGAACAGTTTCTTGATGGATACGTACGGAACCACCCCCAATTTCACTACCGTTTAAGACCATATCGTAAGCTTTTGCTAAACATTTACCGGGATCAGTTTCCAGAAACTTCAGGTGCTCATCTTTCGGACTTGTAAAGGGATGGTGGCAGGCAACCCAACGAGCATCATCTTCGTCATAATCAAACATCGGGAAATCAACTACCCACAAAGGCTTCCAACCCTCGACCATCAAGCCATGCTTCTTGCCCCAATCAGAATGGCCAATCCGTAAGCGCAAATTACCGATTGCATCATTCACTACTTTTGTTTTATCAGCACCAAAGAAAATGAGGTCGCCATCTTTAGCATTAGTGCGCTTTAAGATTCCTTCAATTGCAGCATCATGCAAATTCTTGACAATTGGGGATTGAAGGCCATTACGACCCTCAGCAACAGAATTAACTTTAATCCACGCTAAACCCTTGGCACCATAAATAGATACAAATTGTGTGTAGTCATCAATTTCGCTACGACTTATTTCAGCGCCGCCAGGAACGCAGAGAGCGACTACGCGACCACCTTCTTGATTGGCTGGGCCTGAGAATACCTTGAAGTCAACATCGCGCATCAAGTCAGTGAGTTCTGTAAATTCCATTGCTACACGTAAATCAGGCTTATCTGATCCAAAGCGTGCCATCGCCTCAGAATACGGCATCATCAAGAAGGGATTGGGTAAGTCAACGCTCATCACTGTCTTAAAAATGTGACGCATCATGGTCTCAAATAAGTCGCGGATTTCTATCTCATCCAAGAATGCAGTCTCACAATCGATCTGCGTAAACTCTGGTTGCCGATCGGCGCGTAAGTCTTCATCACGAAAGCACTTTGTGATCTGATAGTAGCGATCAAAACCTGCAACCATCAAGAGCTGCTTAAAGAGCTGCGGCGACTGTGGCAATGCAAAGAACTGGCCATCATGCACACGGGATGGCACTAAATAATCACGGGCGCCTTCAGGTGTACTCTTGGTTAGCATCGGCGTTTCAATATCGATAAATCCTGCTGCATCCAAATAGCGCCGAGTTTCCATCGCAACTTGGTAGCGTAAACGTAAATTCTTCTGCATTTGTGGGCGACGTAAATCTAAGACCCGATGAGTTAGGCGAGTAGTCTCTGAGAGATTGTCATCATCCAACTGGAATGGCGGGGTGACAGAGGCGTTAAGAACCTGAAGCTCGTGACATAGTATTTCTACTTTTCCACTAATTAAATCTGAGTTCTCAGTGCCGGCAGGTCGAGCCCTGACCAAGCCTTTTATCTGAATACAAAACTCATTGCGCACTTCTTCCGCCTGCTTAAACATATCTGGGCGATCTGGATCACAAACTACTTGAACAAAGCCTTGGTGATCGCGCAGATCAATAAAAATTACACCGCCATGATCACGACGACGGTTAACCCAACCCGCCAAGGTAATTTCTTGTCCAATTAACGAATCAGTTACCTGCCCACAGGTATGGCTGCGCATCGACATAAGTATTCCTAATTAAGATGATTTACTTGATTTTTGATAGGGCTTGCCGATACCCGTGGAGGCACAGAGCCCATCGAGACAATATGTTTCAGAGCTTCTTCGACACTCATATCGAGCTCGATAACAGCAGAACGCGGGACGATCATAAAAAACCCCGACGTTGGATTTGGTGTGGTTGGTAAAAATACATTGACATACTCACCCCCCAATTTCTGCCCAATTTCCTCTGCCGTATTCCCTGTCTGAAATGCGATTACCCAAGATTCAGCATGGGGATAACGGATCAACAGAGCCTTACGAAAGGCTTGCCCGTTTCCAGAAAAAATAGTGGAAGAGACCTGCTTCACACTTGAATAAATTGATCTCACAATGGGAATGCGGGTAACAAAACGGTCCCATACCTTCAACCACCACTGCCCAGCAAAACTAATCGCCAATAATCCTGTAAAACTGATGACTACCAAAACAATCAGAATGCCAAGGCCAGGTATTTCACGAAAATGCTTTAGATCCCCCGAAAATTGACCTGGCAGGACAGTAATGAGGGCGCTCATAACCGAACCATAAATTTGGTCGATCAAGCCTAGCCCCCAAGTAATCACCCAAACAGTGATTGCTATTGGAATCCAAACTAGAATGCCTGCGATAAAGTATTTTTTCATGATTTCCTGCCTAACCCACTATTTTAGCGACTTAGCTCAAAATCAGTCGAAATTTACTTAAATTGAATGGATGCGAGCCAAAACAAATAAAGCCCCGAGCAAGAACCCCCCCAGAAATAGCAGCGAGCCCCATAGTTGACGCCGTTTACGGCGCTCTTCAAAAAGAAGTTGCTTGAGAAGGTCGAGCTCCGGCCGAGAGTCCTTACGACTAGATCGCTCTAAACTTTCCGCTAGCAAACGCGGGAGCGTGGGCAAAATTTTTGCCCAATTGGGTGCCTCTGTCTTTAATCCATCCACCAAACCCCGCCAGCCAAGTTGTTGACTAACCCAGCGCTCCAAAATTGGCTTTGCTGTCTTCCATAGGTCCAAATCTGGGTCAAGCTGACGACCAAGGCCCTCAACATTTAATAGCGTTTTTTGTAAGAGCGTAAGTTGTGGTTGAATTTCCACCTTAAAGCGTCTTGAGGTCTGAAATAAACGCATCAAGACAATACCTAAAGAAATATCTTTAAGCGGACGATCGAAATATGGTTCGCATACGGTTCGAACCGCGCCCTCCAACTCTTCTAAGCGCGTATTTTCTGGAACCCAGCCTGATTCAATGTGGAGCTCAGCAACTCGTCGATAGTCACGATTAAAGAATGCTAAGAAATTTTGCGCTAGATAATTTTTATCAAACTCACTGAGATTGCCAACAATTCCAAAATCGAGCGAGATGTAGCGACCAAAGGTTTTGGGATCTAAGCTCACCAGAATATTGCCTGGATGCATATCGGCATGGAAGAACCCATACTCGAATACTTGAGTAAAGAATATTTCCACACCATCGACTGCTAACTTCTTGAAATCAACGCCTGCTGCTCGTAATTCTTTGGTCTTGCCAATCGAAATCCCGTACATGCGTTCCATCACAATCACATTGGTATGGCATAAATCCCAAATCATTTCTGGGATCATGAGCTTGTCAGAATCTGCAAAGTTACGGCGTAGTTGACTAGCATTTGCCGCCTCACGCATCAGATCTAACTCATCGTGCAAGTAGGAATCAAATTCTGCGACCACTTCACGTGGCTTCAGCCGTCTACCATCCTCTGAAATCTTTTCAACAATGCATGCTAAGTCGTGCATCAGTGCCAGGTCACTTTCAATCACCGGCAAAATGCCAGGGCGTAATACTTTGATGGCCACTTCCTGATTAGCCCATTCAGGATGAGAATCTGTTTCTCGCAATACCCCAAAGTGAACCTGCGCAACCGATGCGCTTGCTACCGGGGTCGCATCAAATAAAGAAAATGTATGCTCAATAGGCTGGCCAAGAGCAGCTTCAATAATTGCTTTTGATTGCTCGTTAGAAAATGGTGGGACTTGATCTTGTAATTTGGCTAATTCATTAGAAACATCATCTGGCAATAGGTCTCGACGCGTAGAGAGAACCTGACCAAACTTTACAAAAATAGGGCCCAAGGCCTCTAAGGCTAAACGAATGCGCTCACCCCGGGCTAATTGACTTGGGGATGTGCTTGATAAAAGCCCGAGCAATGTCTTGCGTACACCAGGCTTTAGGTTGTCACAAATTAAACCAAATAAGTTAAAGCGCCAAGCAGTGTAGAAAATAATACTGAGGCGGGCTATACGGCTCACAATGAATCCTGACTTTTTTGTAAATGGCCAATGCGTTTTTCCAAACGCTCAACCGCATCTCGCAGATCTTGCAACGCTATTTTATGTGAGAGAAATTCACGTTGATGTACTAAAACTTTTTTTTCCTCGCTCAAGTACTCAATCACATTTTGCTGCAAATCTAAAATAGCTTTCTGAGTCAGTTCATGAAAGCGCTTGGCCTGAGAAACAATAAAGTGCGCGGGCGCATCCCCAATCACTTGAGCCAAATCCTCTTCATACTCCCAACGAAGCTGGCCTGCCAATTTGGCAATCAATTGAGCCAGTTCAGCATCCCCTGCAATTTTGACCGCTTTAACTACCCGTTCCTGAAAGCTGCCACTCGCCTCACTAATCCGCGTTAAAGATTCATTTGAAACCTCGAGCGTGAGATGAGCGCTCTCAACTTCCGTACCCAACAAATCAATATGGCCACTTGCATTAATTTGTATCCAGGTTTCGCTAACTGGAAACACCAAACGAATAATTTTCCCATCATGCTTCTTTAAATCCCGTAATGCCCATTCTTCACGCTGTAAGACGTGATTAATGCCGCGCACTAATAGCGCCTTCGGCAAATCAAAGTTCGGGTTCATAGTGTAAAAAACCCGCACAAGGCGGGTTTTCCGTTGGGGAAAGGTAAAAGCTTAAACCAATTGCTGGATCCCAGCCAAAACCCAACCTCCAGGCCCATTAACAGGCTTAGACAAGTTCCAAATTTCGGTAAATGGCTCAGCCGGGGCATCAGCCTGCTCCCGAATCATTCCAGAGAACTGGACGCTACACAAATAGGTGTTGGCATCTGTTTCGACCCCGAGCAATTCTGCGTTGAGGGTAACTACATCGGTTTGATTAGCACCTTCGGCACGACCCTGAAGATCGCGTTGCAAGCTGGCAAACATCTCAGGAGTTGTGAACTCGCGCAAGGCCTCTAAATCTCCAGAGTCCCATGCTTTTTGGAGGCGCGTAAAGTAATGTTTTGCATTGGCCAAGAATGCAATTTGATCAAAGCCTTCGGGTAGCTGATATGCAGGACGCTCTTCAATTACAGGGCTTTGTGTACCAAACTGATTGCTTGCTTGCGGATTAAAGCTGGGTTCCTGGTAGGCTGTACGTTGCATGCCGGCAGGAACAGCAACCGGCTCAGGAGTGCTCTTTGCACTAGCTGGCATAAAACGTCTGAGGATAAAGAGCAGTGCAATACCAACTGCCACAGCTAATAAGAGGCCCATTAAGAAGGAAGAGGCTGCCTCACCCAAACCTAAGTGGGACAATAAGTATGCAATTCCAAGACCAGCGGCTAAGCCGCCAAGCATGCCACCGATACCAGAGCGTTTGGCTGCTGCCGCAGGGGCTGCAGCTTGCGGTGCAGCAGCAGGTTGTTGTGCTTGTACTGGTTTTTGCTGGGCAGTAGGTTGTGCTTGCTTTTGCATGGGCGCATTCGAACTACGGCCCGCATTAGTACCATTACCCAAACGTTTAGCGTCTACGGTACTTACATGCATCAGTGACATAAATGTCAGGGCAATCGTAAATACACCGGCTTTCAAAAAGATGTTTTTCATATGCTACGGCCTCCTAGTGAATCACAATATATAACTAATTTACTAATAATGCTCAATATTTAATACCAATGTGCAAAGCGACGATACCCCCAGTCATCCTATGGGTATCTACCTGATCAAAACCGACCCCCAACATCATTGTTTTGAGTGCGTCTGCATCTGGGTGCATCCGGATTGATTCTGCAAGGTACTGATAGCTCGCAGCGTCTTTAGCCACCTTATCGCCAAGCCATGGCAGCACCTTAAATGAGTAAATATCGTAAATGGGGGCGATCATGGCATCTGGTTTTGAGAACTCCAACACAAGAACCTTACCGCCTGCTTTAATCACCCGAGCCATCTCGCCCAATGCAGCCTCTTTGTGGGTCATATTCCGGAGACCAAAAGCAACGCTCACCACATCAAAATAATTATTTGGGAATGGTATTTTTTCGGCATCAAATTGAATAGCTGGAAGGGCCAAGCCCCGGTCCAATAAACGATCACGCCCCACCCCCAACATCGAGGCATTGATATCACTGAGCCAAACCTCGGCATCTGGGTGCTCGCCCCACTGCGTGGCCTTGGCAAAGGCGGCGGCAAGATCGCCAGTACCACCGGCAATATCCAACACCTTTTGCCCGGGGCGAACATTAGCTTGCGCAATAGTAAATTTTTTCCATAAGCGATGCATGCCGAGCGACATCAAATCGTTCATGACGTCGTATTTCATGGCGACAGAATGGAAAACCTCAGCAACCTTCTCGGCTTTTTCTTTTTCGTCTACGCTTTGATAGCCAAAGTGAGTTTGGGACATAGGTGCTTGATGTGCTATTCGTTAATGGCCGCAGCCCTTTGCTGGACTCACCATGGGAACATCCCGATTAGCCCCAGCACTTTCGAGGCGTTGCAAATAGTCGTTCCAGAGCTCATCTTGATGCTCACACAAATCATGCAAATACTCCCAAGAGTACAAACCGGAATCATGCCCATCCGAAAAGGTAGGCTTGAGCGCGTAATGACCAACGGGCTCTAGGTTAACAATGGCCACCTCTCGCTTACCTGTTTGCAGCACCTCCTGTCCAGGACCGTGACCCCTCACCTCTGCCGATGGGGAGTAAACCCGCAAAAACTCAAACGGTAAGCGATAGTTCTTGCCATTCTCATAAGCAAGCTCCAAGACCTTTGAGGTCTCATGAACGATTACATTTGTTGGAATCATTTAAACCAATACCCTTTCAATGCCGCCTTGATTTGCTTTGGCAACATACTCTTGCATCCAATTGTCCCCCAAAATATGCTTTGCCATCTCAACCACAATATAGTCTGCGCTGGTTTTACTATCAGCATCAAAACGGCTTAAGCCTTGCAAACAAGATGGGCAGCTGGTTAAAACCTTTACATCACCCGCAAAATCTTGACGTAGGGCAGTTGCACCTTTCTCCATCTCGATTTGCTTCCGAAAGCGCACTTGGGTAGATATATCTGGGCGCGTGACCGCCAAGGTTCCTGATTCACCACAACAACGATCGTTCTTAGTAATTACAGCGCCATCTTGAGTCTGAATTAACTCATTCACAGTCTTTAAGGGATCTTGTAACTTCATCGGGGTATGGCAAGGATCGTGGTACATGTAGCGAACGCCGTTCACACCCTCTAATTTGATGCCCTTTTCTAACAGGTACTCATGAATATCAATAATCCGGCAACCAGGGAAGATCTGTTCAAATTGATAGCCGGCCAACTGGTCATAACACGTACCGCAGGAGACCACGACCGTCTTGATATCGAGATAGTTCAGGGTATTAGCCACACGATGGAATAAAACACGGTTATCGGTGATCATTTTTTCTGCTTTATCAAAGTCACCATTCCCTTTTTGGGGATAACCGCAACACAAGTAACCGGGGGGCAAAATGGTTTGTACACCAGCATGCCAAAGCATGGCTTGGGTTGCTAAGCCGACCTGAGAAAATAAACGCTCAGAGCCGCAGCCTGGGAAATAAAAAACTGCCTCCGTATCAGCGCTGGTTTTCTGGGGATCACGAATAATCGGTACGAAATCCGCATTCTCAATATCCAGTAATGCCCTTGCCGTTTTCTTTGGTAAATTACCGGGCATCTTCTTATTAATAAAGTAAATAACTTGCTCTTGGATGGGCGGCTTACCCACAGTGGCGGGGGGTCGCTTTGTTTGTTGTTTAGCTAACTTCTTGAGTAATTGATGGGCAAAGCGCTGAATGCCATAACCCCACTCAATCATTACTTTCCGGGTTAAACGAATGGTCTCGGGATTGCTTGCATTCAAGAAAAACATGGAGGCTGCCGTTCCAGGATTAAAACGACGCTGCCCCATCTTGCGCAACAGGTTGCGCATGTTCATGGTGACATCACCAAAATCAATTTTCACTGGGCAGGGGGTATAGCACTTATGGCAAACGGTGCAGTGCGCTGCTACGTCATCAAACATTTCCCAATGGCGTACCGAGATGCCACGGCGAGTTTGTTCCTCATATAAAAACGCTTCTATTAATAAAGAGGTTGCCAAAATCTTATCGCGAGGACTATAGAGTAAGTTGGCTCGCGGTACGTGGGTTGCACAAACAGGCTTACATTTACCACAGCGTAGACAATCCTTCACGCTATCGGCAATCGCACCAATATCGCTTTGCTGCATGATCAATGACTCATGCCCCATTAAGCCAAAACTTGGTGTGTAGGCCATTTGTAAATTAGCATTGGGCATTAACTTACCTTTATTGAAATGCCCATTAGGATCAACTCGCTGCTTATATGAACGAAAGTCTTTTAGCTCCTCATCGCTCAAGTACTCTAATTTAGTAATTCCGATTCCATGCTCGCCTGAGATCACCCCATCAAGCGATCGCGCCAAGGCCATAATGCGATCAACCGAGCGATGGGCATCTTGTAGCATTTCATAATCATCAGAGTTCACCGGAATATTGGTATGCACATTGCCATCACCTGCGTGCATATGCAAAGCAATAAATACACGCTTACGTAATATCTTTTGATGAATTGCAATGATTTCTTTAAGGACTAATTCAAACGTTGCCCCGCCAAAGATTATTTGTAGGGGTGCTAATAATTGAATTTTCCAAGAAGCGCGTAAGCCTCCATCCTGAATCTTCGGAAAGTAAGCGTTGATATTTCCTAACCAGTCTGACCATTGATCCCGAACACTCTGGATTAAAGCTTGCGCCTGCTGCACGCGATCGCCAACCATTTCTGCTTGTGAGATGTTTTCAATTTCCTCATTAGCTCGAATGGGTAATAGCGGTTGCTTGATATAACTCTCTAATGCATCGAGTAATTGCAACTTATTTTTAAGCGATAGCTCAATATTGATTTGCTCAATTCCATCGGTGTACTCTCCCATACGCTCAAGCGGGATTACAACATCTTCATTAATCTTAAATGCATTAGTGTGCTTAGCAATTGCGGCTGTGCGGGCACGATCTAGCCAAAACTTTTTGCGAGCTTCCGCACTGACAGCAACAAAGCCTTCACCGACACGGCGATTAGCCATTCGAACAACTTCACTCGTTGCAGCCGCCACCTCTTCTTCAATCTCGCCAGCAATATCCCCGATCAATACCATTTTAGGTAAACCATTGCGCTTGGACTTTGTCGAATAGCCCACTGCTTTTAGATAACGATCGTCTAGATGTTCAAGACCCGCCAAGATTGGGCCGCCCTTTTTGCTCAAATCGTCTAGATATGCTTTGATCTCCACAATACTTGGAATCGCTTCGCGCGCTTGTCCAAAAAACTCCAAACAGACAGTGCGCATATGTTTGGGCATACGATGCAATATCCACGTGGCGCTTGTAATGAGTCCGTCGCAACCTTCTTTTTGTATTCCGGGTAAGCCTGACAAAAACTTATCAGTAACGTCTTTACCCAGCCCTGATTTCCTAAACTTGGCACCATCAATCTCAAGCAGTTCAGAGCGAATTACTTTTTTGCCGGGTTCATCATGGCCGTCTGACCAGATCAATTGAAAACGTGTCTTAGGAACCTCATGTATTTTTCCTAAGTTGTGATCTAAGCGCTCAACATCCAACCAATTACCCTGCGGGTCGACCATCCGCCAACTTGCTAGATTATCTAGTGCAGTACCCCATAGAACTGCTTTTTTACCACCCGCATTCATCGCAATATTTCCACCAATGCAACTCGCATCTGCAGAGGTAGGGTCCACAGCAAAGACTAGACCCGCGAGCTCTGCCGCATCCGCTACACGGCGCGTAACCACACCTGCGCCAGAATAAATAACAGGTACTAAATTGTTTAGGCCCGGTAGTGCTTTCTTTTCAACCACACCTAAATCAATTAATTTCTCAGTATTAATAACAGCAGACATTGCTACCATGGGAATAGCGCCGCCGGTATACCCGGTACCACCACCCCTTGGCACAATCGTTAGGCCAAGCTCAATACATGCTTTCACTAAGCTCGGAATTTCTGCTTCAGTGTCTGGCTTTAAAACGACGAAGGGATATTCAACGCGCCAATCGGTAGCATCGGTCACATGTGCGACGCGTGACATGCCATCAAAAGAAACATTGTCAGGATGTGTGCATTTACCAAATATACGCTTCGCTTGCTTGCGTAACTGCTCTACCGTCTGAAACTCCTGCTCAAATGATTGCACTGCTTTTCTGGCACTAGTAATTAGTAAAGTCACTTGCTTTGCAGAGTCATCCGACACCCGCTTTTCAACTTCACCCAAGCGATGCCATAACGCATCAATTAACGCCCGTCGACGTCCTGGGTTGTCGAGCAAATCATCTTGCAAGTATGGGTTACGTTGCACTACCCAAATATCTCCCAATACCTCAAATAGCATCCTAGCCGAGCGACCTGTTCGCCTCACTCCACGCAATGTCTCGAGAGTTTGCCAAGCCTCTTTGCCCAAAAGGCGAATTACAATCTCCTTATCTGAAAACGAGGTGTAGTTATACGGAATCTCGCGCAAACGGGGAGTTTCCGTATCGGTCTCAGACAACCTGTCTAAGGGGATGGGAGCGTTCATAGGAGCTTAGCTATTAAAAGCCTATTTTAGTAGACCTTCGCAATTTGCGTGAGTTTGGTCTAATACACAATCCTGAATCAATTGAAGGACTTAAGTACCATCCATGGTACGCTTTGAGCATGAAAAGTAACTATTTAAAGCGAATCTTGAGCGCCAAGGTCTACGACCTGGCTCGAGAGACCGAACTTGAAAAGGCGAACAATCTCAGCGCTCGCTTCCACAACACCATTCTTTTAAAGCGCGAAGACAATCAAGCAGTATTCTCGTTCAAGCTACGGGGTGCCTATAACAAAATGGCGCAACTGAGCCCAGCCCTTTTAAAAAAGGGTGTGATTGCCGCATCAGCAGGCAACCATGCACAAGGCGTCGCCCTTGCTGCTGCAAAGTTAAAGTGCAAAGCAATTATCGTTATGCCGGTCACAACCCCACAGGTGAAAATTGATGCTGTAAAGGCTCACGGGAAAAAATGGGTGGAACTCATTTTGTTTGGAGATTCTTATAGCGATGCATACGAACATGCGCAGCAACTTCAAACAAAAAAGGGTTATACATTTATACATCCCTTTGATGATCCAGATGTTATTGCCGGACAAGGCACTATTGCCCAAGAGATTCTGCAACAACATCCCGATACGATCGATGCAATTTTTGTCGCCATTGGTGGCGGCGGATTAATTTCGGGCGTAGGTGAATATGTCAAAGCTGTCCGCCCAAACATTAAAATAATTGGTGTACAAACAGTAGACTCCGACGCAATGAGGCAATCACTCGCCGCTGGTAAACGGATTGAGTTAAAGGAAGTCGGTTTATTTTCAGATGGCACTGCAGTCAAGCTAGTCGGCAAAGAAACATTCAAGATTTGTCAGCGTGTAGTGGATGACATTGTCCTTGTGGATACCGATGAGATCTGCGCTGCTATTAATGATGTATTTACGGATACACGAAGTATTTTAGAGCCCGCTGGTGCACTAGCGATTGCAGGTGCCAAAAAATACATTGAGCAACATCGTCTTAAAAATAAAACTTTTGTAGCAATTGCCTGTGGCGCTAATATGAACTTTAGTCGTCTCCGCTTTGTTGCAGAACGTGCGGATGTTGGTGAGTTTAGAGAAGCTGTGTTTGCGATTACCATTCCAGAGGAGCGCGGATCCTTTAAGTCCTTTTGCAAAATGCTAGGCAAGCGTAATGTCACGGAGTTTAATTACCGCATCGCCCATCAAGACAAAGCACATATTTTTGTAGGTATCTCGACACAAAAGGCGGGCGACAATAAATTGATTGCGCAGTCCTTTCGGAAGGCTGGTTTTGCAACCATTGATCTTAGTCATGATGAGCTTGCAAAAGCGCATTTACGTCACATGGTGGGTGGTAGCTCCCCGCTAGCCAAGGATGAACTGCTTTATCGCTTTGAGTTTCCAGAGCGCCCGGGGGCGCTAATGCGCTTCTTAGACAGTCTTGCCCCTAACTGGAACATTAGTCTCTTCCATTACCGCAATCATGGTGCCGACTATGGGCGTATTTTGGTTGGTATTCAGGTGCCAAAAAATGAACAACAGGCTTTCAAGCATTTCTTAAAGACCTTGGGCTACCCTCATTGGGATGAAAGCAAGAACCCCGCTTACCGATTGTTTCTCAAATAATATGTCTTATACGCTCGATGGCAAATTGGTGGTTGCGATCTCCTCAAGGGCTTTATTTGATTTTGAGGAAGAGAATCGTCTGTTTGAGCAAAGCGATGACAGTGCCTACATGAAATTGCAGCTTGAGCGAATAGCTGCCCCTGCGCAAACTGGAGTTGCTTTTCCGCTGGTCAAAAAATTATTACGCTTTAACCAAGATAAGCAACGGGTTGAGGTGGTAATCCTCTCGCGTAATGATCCTGTTAGCGGTTTGCGTGTCTTTCGTTCCGCCAAGCATCATGGACTTGATATTGAGCGTGGAGTGTTCACAAGGGGTAGGCCCCCATACCATTACCTCAAATCCCTACAGGCAAATTTATTTCTATCAGCCAATGAAGAGGATGTACGCGCCACCCTTGCTGCAGGATTTCCAGCGGCGCGTGTTTATCCAGAGTCCAGCAAAACGGCTGAACATAATCCCAATGAAATCCGTATCGCCTTTGACGGCGACGCAGTACTATTTTCTGATGAGGCAGAGCAAGTTTTTCAGGATCAAGGATTAAAAGCATTCGTTGCCCATGAAAGTAAAAATGTTTCCATCCCACTTCCACCTGGTCCCTTTAAGCCTTTATTGGCAGCGCTGCATCAACTGCAAAATGAATCTGCGCCCAAAAGTGAGATGCGGATTCGGACTGCTTTGGTTACTGCACGCTCTGCGCCCGCACATGAACGAGCGATTCGCACCTTGATGGACTGGGGAATTGAGGTCGATGAGGCTATGTTCTTAGGCGGTTTATCCAAACGCGAGTTCTTAAAAGAGTTTGAGCCAGACTTTTTCTTTGATGATCAAACCGGCCATTGCAATGCGGCTTCTAGTGTTGCTCCTACGGGTCATGTAATCTCAGGAGTCGCTAATAGTGAGCGCAATAAAACTTAAGCAAAGTTCGCATGACTGAATTCGTCCTTGGGCAACAAAGTGCCTACCCCAATCAATACGATCCGAGTCTCCTCTTTCCGATTGCACGATCCGATAATCGATCTACCCTAGGATTTAATGCGCAATCCACGCCACCCTTCTTTGGGGTCGATATATGGAATGCTTATGAACTTGCTTGGCTAAACCTCAAAGGCAAACCACAAATTGCATTGGCAGAATTTATCATTCCTGCCGAGTCTCCCAATATGATTGAATCCAAATCATTCAAGCTATATCTCAATAGCCTAAACCAACATTGTTTTGCTGACTTAGCATCCGTAAGAGCATGCCTACAGAAAGACCTTGCCAAGGTTTTGGGAGCCAGTCTTCAGGTGAAATTAGTTCAGCCCAATGAAGTCACCGCAAACAAAAAAATGAATCCTATTGAAGAACTCGAGGGGCAGTTATTAGATCGTCTTGACATTGAAATAAATAGCCATCAAAAAGCGGATCCACTTTTATTACAAGCCGATCACAAATCTGCTCCAATCACTCAAACCTTCGTATCTCACTTACTTAAATCGAACTGTCCAGTTACCGGTCAGCCTGACTGGGCCAGCGTGCAAATTCAGTATCAAGGAAGACCGATTCAAGAGGAAGGACTACTCCGTTACCTAATTGGCTTTCGCCAACTCGGGGAATTTCATGAGCACTGCGTAGAAAAAATATTCTGCGATATCAAGGCGCAATGTAAACCAGAAAAATTATCGGTATATGCGCGTTACACACGCCGTGGCGGCTTGGATATCAATCCATTTCGGACCGATTACAACGCTGCCTGGCCTAACAATATTCGTCACGCCAGGCAGTAATCCAACAAGGGCTTAGAAAGGAATATCGTCGTCCATGGCGCCTAGACCACCGGGCGCTTGACTAGGAGTGCTTTCAGGAGACTTGGGGCGATCACCAGCATCCCCTGAACCGGCCATACGCGCTCCGAGCATTTGCATACTGTCAGCAATGATCTCGGTTGAATATTTTTCTTGACCGCTTTGATCAGTCCACTTACGCGTACGCAAGCGACCCTCCACATAAACCTGAGAACCCTTTTTGAGATATTGACCAGCAATCTCAGCCAGCTTGCCAAAGAAGGCTATTCGATGCCATTCTGTATTTTCTTTCATCTCACCCGTCTGCTTATCTTTGTAACGGTCTGAGGTTGCAACAGAAATATTGGTGACGGCGTCACCACTGGGCATATAACGTGTTTCTGGGTCGCGCCCAACATTACCAACTATGATGACTTTATTGACTGAAGCCATTTTGTCTCCCGAAGTAAAAAGTAAATAAAAAGTGTGGCTAAAGCTACGATGCCGATTGCGCAGATGGAACATTGCGCATTGGCCATGCAATTATAAGCCAGAGAATAATCAAAACACTGCCGCCAATAAACACCGATAAGTAACCGGAGTATTGCATTAATAAGCCACCAATAGCAGCGCCTGCAAATAATCCTACGGATTGTGTAGTGTTGTAAATTCCGAGCGCTGCTCCTTTTTCATCTTTGGCCCAACGTGAGACCATGGAAGGCTGCAAGGCCTCTAATAAATTAAAGCCCACAAAATAAACTAACAGCGCAAGCACAATCAACGCAAGCGAATGCGCTTGTAAAAATAGTACTTGTGCCAACAAAAGAATGACAACAGAAGTCAGCAAAACACGACGCCACTGTTTCTTTTTCTCACCATAAATAATTCCCGGAAGCATCAAGAAAAAAGAGATAACCACCACAGGGAAATACACCTTCCAATGATCATCGAGTGGTAATCCTGCATTGACCAGAAGTCTTGGGACCACCAAGAACATCGCTACTTGGGTCGCATTCAG